>JAIRVA010000267.1 GCA_031254155.1 Propionibacteriaceae bacterium | reverse complement strand
GATCGCCCGTCCGGGCGTTCGGATGGCGGCACATGGTAGATCAGTGGCTCCCTTGGTGTGGATCGGCACCTCACACGACCCACGTCCGCCCCTCACCGTGAGCATATCCATATTTGTGTAATATGTCATCCCTGTGGCGTCAGAATTTTTGAGTCATTCGACACCGGCCGTCGACATGCCGTACAATGAATCCTCGGTTGTCTGTGCGCTCCGGCGTCCAGATGACTTCCGACGACGAAAGAGTGTATGGCAAAGAAAGAGGGAGCTCTCGAACTCGAGGGTACCGTGGTGGAGGCCCTGCCCAATGCGATGTTCCGTGTTGAGTTGAGCAACGGCCACCGCGTCCTGGCGACCATTTCCGGAAAGATGCGGCAGCACTACATCAGGATCCTGCCGTCCGACCGGGTGGTCGTGGAGTTGTCACCGTACGATCTGACGCGCGGTCGGATTGTCTACCGGCACAAGTAAGGGGCAGCCCGATCCACGCCGGTCGGCAGGAGTATGCACACCGTGGGGGACTCCCACACGAACAAGGAAGCAGCTGAAATGAAGGTTCAGCCAAGCGTCAAGAAGATCTGTGACAAGTGCAAGGTGATCCGTCGCCATGGCCGCGTCATGGTGATCTGTGACAACCCGCGCCACAAGCAGCGCCAGGGCTGACACAACCGAAAAGCTTCTTGACAACTGAATACCTCCTGGGCAACGCCCAGGACCCAAGTAAATAGCGTGCACGCACCCTGGGCAGTACGGTTACGTACCACTCAGGTCACCCCCGGGCGAAGGCCGGGGCCTCTGCAATGGGGAACGCGTCACGTCCACACCTTCGCAACTGGGTGGAACCAGTTGACAAACCGAAAGGCACCGCCGCATGGCAAGACTTATCGGTGTTGATCTCCCGCGCGACAAGCGCTTGGAGATCGCACTTACCTCTATCTTCGGTATTGGCCGTACCCGCGCCGCCGAGATCCTCAAGGCCACTGGCGTCAGTGGCGATCTACGAGTCCACCAGGTCACCGACGAACAACTGGTGCTTCTGCGTGATTTCATCGAAGCCAACTACGAGACTGAGGGCGACTTGCGTCGTTCCATTGCCGCGGACATCCGCCGCAAGATCGAGATTGGCAACTACCAAGGCCGTCGTCACCGCGCTGGCCTGCCCGTACGCGGGCAGCGGACGCGGACGAACGCTCGTACCCGTAAGGGCAAGAAGAAGGCCGTCGCAGGGAAGAAGAAGGCTCGCTGATCGCCCGCGATCGCACCAGAAAGAAGGATTGAATGGCTACAGCAGGCCGCAAGCAGGGCGCCGCCAAGACCAAGGTACGGCGCAAGGAAAAGAAGAACGTCCTCGCCGGACAGGCGCACATCAAGTCGACGTTCAACAACACGATCATTGCGATCACCGACCCCACGGGTGCGGTGATCGCCTGGGCCTCGGCCGGTACGGTCGGCTTCAAGGGCTCGCGCAAGTCCACCCCGTACGCCGCGCAGATGGCCGCCGAGGCCGCCGGGCGCCGGGCGATGGAACACGGCATGAAGCGCGTGGACGTCTTCGTCAAGGGCCCGGGCTCGGGCCGCGAGACGGCGATCCGCTCCCTCGGCGCCGTCGGCCTGGAGGTCGGAGCCATCTCCGATGTCACCCCCATGCCGCACAACGGTTGCCGTCCGCCCAAGCGCCGTCGCGTCTAGCCCCGAAGAAGAAAGGACACTATCCATGGCACGCTACACCGGCCCCATGACCCGGAAGTCCCGCCGTTACGGGACAGACCTCGTCGGCAACTCGAAGTCGTTCGAGCGCCGGCCCTTCCCCCCCGGCATGCACGGCCGCGGGCGGACGAAGGACTCGGAATACTCCACCCAGCTGAAGGAGAAGCAGAAGGCGCGTTTCGCGTACGGGGTGATGGAAAAACAGTTCCACCACTACTACGTCGAGGCTAGCCGGACGTCGGAAAAGACCGGCGACGCCTTGCTCCGCATCCTCGAATCCCGTCTTGACAACGTGGTATACCGGGCCGGGTTCGCATCGACCCGCCGCCAGGCCCGCCAGCTCGTCTCCCACGGGCACTTCCAGGTCAACGGCGGGCGGGTCAACGTTCCCTCGTACCGCGTCCGCGCCCAGGACATCGTCGATGTCGCACCCAAGTCGCAAAACCTCCACCCGATCGTGGTGGCGCGCGAGGTCTGGGACTCCCGGACGGTACCCGCCTGGATGGACTCCCGTCCGACCCAGGGGCGGATCATCATCCACTCGCTCCCGACGCGTGACCAAATCGTCATCGACGTGCAGGAACAGCTGATCGTCGAGCTTTACTCGAAGTAGGTTTTTCGGTCCCCGCGAGACTCGCGGGGGCGCTGATCGCCGTCATATAGCGGGCGGCGGAAAGGAAGAAACATGCTCATAGCACAACGTCCAGTTCTGACCGAAGAGGTCCAGGACGAGTTCCGCTCCCGGTTCGTCATCGAACCGTTGGAACCGGGTTTCGGCTACACCCTCGGCAACTCGCTCCGCCGTACCCTGCTGAGCGCGATCCCGGGGGCCGCCGTGACCAGCATCCGGATCCAGGGGGTGTCGCACGAGTTCAGTACGATGCCGGGGATCATGGAGGACGTGACCGAACTGATCCTCAACCTCAAGACTCTTGTCCTGGGCTCTGATGAGGACGAGCCGGTCGAGATCCACCTGCACAAGAAGGGCCCCGGGGTCGTGACCGCCGCCGACATCGAGGCGCCGTCGTCCGTGACCGTCTACAACCCTGACCTGCACCTTGCCACCCTGAATGACAAGGGCCAACTCGACATGGACCTCATCGTCGAGCGCGGGCGGGGCTACGTGTCGGCGATCCAGAACAAGAACCCGGAAGCCGAGATCGGCCGGATCCCGGTTGACTCGATCTACTCGCCCGTCATGCGGGTCACGTACAAGGTCGAGGCCACCCGCGTCGAACAGCGGACCGACTTCGACCGCCTCATCATCGACGTCGAGACCAAGGCCGCCATCCTGCCGCGCGACGCCATCGCGTCGGCTGGCCGGACCCTCGTCGAACTGTTCTCCCTCGCCCGCGAGCTGAACACCGAGGCCGAGGGCATCGAGCTGGGCTCCGGCCCGGTGGACGAGCAGTTGATCGCCGACCTGCAGCTGCCCATCGAGGACCTGTCGCTCACCGTCCGGTCGTACAACTGCCTCAAGCGCGAGGGCATCCACACGGTGTCCGAGCTAGTCAGCCGGTCCGAGCAGGACCTGATGGACATCCGTAACTTCGGCCAGAAGTCCATCGACGAGGTCAAGATGAAGCTCGCTGAGCTGGGTCTGACCCTGAAAGACTCCATCCTCGGGATGGATTCCTATGCC
>JAIRVA010000079.1 GCA_031254155.1 Propionibacteriaceae bacterium | reverse complement strand
CCCATGCCACGCCCGATGCCGGTCTCGAAATAGCTGGCCGAGCGGGACAGGTTGAACGTGACGAGGCACTGGTAGGGGTTCCAGACGTTGACGGTCCGGTCGAAGCGCGGGTCGGCGCTCCGGACCGTGCAGTGGGCGAGACGGTCGGAAAAGTACGACCGGAGCTCGGCGAGCGCCACATCAAATTGGTCGTCGGTCGCGAACCGGGCCATCAGAGCATGGGCCGGGACTTTGTTAACTCTGGGCGTTTCCCCTTGCCAAAGGGGGAGCCACTTGCCCTGTCCCCGTGGCCCACCCTGCTCCCATTTGTCGGTGGGGTTTTCCACGTAGCCCAGGCCGACGATGAAGCTCGTCGACTCGCCGGGGGCGAGGGTGAGGTCCACCTGGTGGGAGCCGATGGGGTACCACCCCGACACGACCGAGTTGGCCGCCCGGCCGGTCGCGGGGACCACGGCCGCCGACAGGGGGCGTTCCGGGCCGATGAAGGTGTCGCGATCAGTGTCGAAGCCGGCAATGGGTTTGTTGACCCAGAAAACGGCGTAGTGATTCCGGCGTTCGCGGTACTCCGTCTTGTGGTAGATCGCCGACCCCTCGATCTCGACCTCGGCCAGGGAGAGGTTGCGTTGGTAGTTCATCTGGTCATCCAGGGCGTCCCACAGGCAGAATTCGACAAACGTGAAGAGCTGGAGCGTCTTGGTCGCCGTCGACAGGTTGGTGACCACGACGCGGCTGATCTCGGCGTCGGCACCACGGGGTACGCACGTCGTCCGTACCACCCGGACCCCGTTTCGCGCCCCGGTGACCGTGGTGTAGCCCAGCCCGTGACGGCACTCGTACTCATCCAGCTCCACCCGGCAGGGCGCGTAGCTGGGGCTCCAGACATCCGTTCCGTCGTGAATAAACAGGTACCGCCCATTGTCATCAGCCGGGACCCCGTTGTACCGGTAGCGCGTCAATCGGCGGAGCTTGGCGTCGCGGTAGAAACTGTAGCCGCCCTGACTCCCACTGACAAGGGAAAAGAAACTCTCGGTGCCCAGGTAGTTGATCCACGGGCGCGGCGTGTGCGGGGTGGTGATGACGTATTCGCGTGCCTCGTCATCGAAGTATCCGAATCGCATGGGTAGCCCTTCTTTGGTGCGTGGAACCAGCCTAGCAGAGCGAGTGGGAGCGCTTCCACAAGGCGAGGGCCCACCCCGTGAGTAGGTGCCACCGAAGAGTGTGCGTTCAGCCGTGGTAGCCCACACCCAAACGTACACTCTTGCCGGCTACCCCTGGACTTGGGACACGTTCGTTAATAACTGCCGCGTGTCGCTTCCGGGATCGGGCGCCTGATCGCGTTGTCGGCCGCTTCGGCGTAGTTCCACTACTTCTTAGGGCACTCCGCCTTACCAGGCATCCCGCCCCAAAACCGCCACTTACACCATTTATTAACGACCGTGCCCTTAGACGCTCGCCGACCCCGTCGGACCTGTCGCCGCCCCCGGCTTCCCCGGCCGCCCGAACCGGAGCGCGCGGACCATCTGGAACACGCCGACGACGATGAGCCCGACGCCGGCCAGCCAGAAGAGGGCCGCCGCGCTCCACAGCGGAATGATGAGTACGGCGAGCCCGGCGACCACCGCGATCCCGCCGAGGATCATGGCGAGCCACCGCGACGACTGGTCGCCGGCCTGGACGATCGCCGTCACACCCTCGAAGATCCAGAACACGCCCAGCAGAACCCCGACGAAGAGGGCGAGGGTCTCCGCGGACGCGATGGGGTTGAACAGTACGACGGTGCCGACAAGCACGAACACCACCGCGAGCAGGATGTTCAGGACGCGGGACCAGACGTCGATCCCCTTGGAGAAGAACCCGACGAGGAAGTACCCCGCGCCGCCCAAGACCCAGTAGATCCCCAGCATGATGGCCAGCGTACCCGCCGAATCGCGCGGCCAGAAGGTGATGAACGTACCAATAACCGCGGCAACGAGCCCGATCCCGCCAATCGTGAAGCGGACCTGGGTGACCGCCGGCGGGTCGAGTTCCGCCGCGTTGAGCGTGAAGGGGAAGGGTCGGGGAGCCATACGTACCTCCTTGTGTGACGCAATTGCCAGCGAACCCAGTCTATCGAATAGTGACCGCGCCGTGCCCGCGTTGTAAGGTCAGACTATGCCCACTTCCCCCGCCACGCCGCTGGAGGTGCTGCGCGCTGTTTTCGGGTACCACGCCTTCCGCGGCCACCAGGCCGCCGCCATCGACCAGGTGCTCGCGGGCGGCGACGCGATTGTGCTCATGCCGACGGGCGGCGGGAAGTCGCTCTGCTACCAGATCCCGGCCCTTCTGCGCCCCGGTACGGGGGTGGTCGTCTCGCCGCTGATCGCCCTCATGCAGGACCAGGTCGAGGCGCTGCGCGGGCTCGGCATCCGCGCCGGTTTCCTCAACTCGACCCAGTCCGCGCCCGAGCGCGCCGAGGTCGAGCAGGCCCTCGTCCAGGGCAATTTGGATTTGCTGTACGTTGCCCCCGAGCGGCTGACGCTGCCCGCCACAGTCCGGCTGCTCTCCACCATCCCCATCGCCCTGTTCGCCATCGACGAGGCGCACTGTGTCGCCCAGTGGGGCCACGACTTCCGGCCCGACTATCTCCAATTGTCGATGCTGGCGGACACCTGGCCCACCGTACCCCGCATCGCCCTCACCGCCACCGCGACCGCCGCCACCCACCGCGAGATCACCGAGCGACTGCGGCTTGAGAACGCCCAACACTTCGTTTCGTCGTTCGACCGGCCCAACATCACGTACCGCATCGAGCCCAAGGATTCCCCCGCCAAGCAGCTCACGACGTTCATCAAGCGCGAGCACGCGGGTGACGCGGGGATCGTGTACGCGCTGGCGCGGGCGAGTACGGAGAAGCTCGCCACCACGCTCACCGCCGCAGGGATTCCCGCCCTCCCGTACCACGCCGGTCTCGACGCGCGCACGCGCCGCGACACCCAGGCACGGTTCCTCAACGAGGACGGGCTCGTGGTCGTGGCGACCATCGCCTTCGGCATGGGCATCGACAAGCCCGATGTCCGGTTTGTCGCCCACGTCGACCTGCCGCGCTCGATCGAGGGCTACTACCAGGATACCGGCCGCGCGGGCCGCGACGGGGAGCCGGCGACGGCTTGGATGGCGTACGGCCTGAACGACGTCGTCCAGCAACGCCGCTTCATCGTCGAGTCGGCCGGCGACGAGACGTACAAGCGGCAACTGTCGGCACACCTGAACGCCATGCTGGCCCTCTGCGAGACCGTCGAATGCCGCCGCCAGAACCTGCTCAGCTACTTCGGCGAGGCGTCCGCGCCCTGCGGGAATTGTGACACCTGCCTCAATCCGCCGGCCAGTTGGGATGGTACGGTGGCGGCGCAGAAGCTGTTGTCCACCGCCGTCCGGCTCGACCGCGAGCGCCGCCAGCACTTCGGCGCCGGGCAACTGATCGACATCCTGTGCGGGCGTGAAACGGTCAGAACGCGGCAGTGGAACCATCAGAGCTTGTCAACCTGGGGCATCGGTACGGAGCTGACGGATCCGCAGTGGCGCGGGGTCGTCCGGCAGTTGCTCGCCCGGGGCGACCTCGCCCTGTCCACGGACGGCCACTCCACCCTCTGGGTGACCGACCTGGGCTGGGAGGTCCTGCGCGGCGGCCGGGCGGTGTACCTCGCAACCCCCGCCACCCCCAGCCAGCGGGCGGGCGGAAGCCAGGCGAAGGGAGTGGGCCACGGGGACCACGGGGAGGGAGTGGACTGCGGGGACCACCGACGTAGTGTCTCCCCCTCCGACCAGGAAAAACACCGAAATGGCGATCCGACTGACCCCGGAGACACGGGCGCGCCCGCAGAGGACTCCGAATTGTTTGAGGCCCTGCGGGCCTGGCGGACCGGGGAGGCCCGGGCCCGGGCCGTACCCCCGTACGTCGTCTTTCACGACGCCACCCTGCACGTGATCGCCGCCCAGCAGCCGGTCACCCTGGCGGACCTGGCGGCCATCTCGGGGGTCGGTACGAAGAAGCTGGAAACGTACGGACAGGCCGTTCTCGACCTCCTGTCCGCCGCGGCGTGAGTTGGTCGGCGGACCCCATCCCCCTCCTCCCGGCCCGCCGGACCCTCCACCAGGCGATGTAGACTGGGGCATCGTACCTTGTCGGACGCCGGAAGGAGAGTGAATGGACGGTTCCCGGCCGCTCCGCGGCGTACTGCCACCCGCGGTCGCGGTGGTCGAGACCCGCGCCGACCACGCGGCCGAGCTGTGGCCGGCGGAGGCGGCGGTCGTGGCGGGCGCGGCCCCGGCGCGGCAGGCCGAGTTCGCGACGGGCCGCTGGTGCGCGCGGGCGGCACTCGACGCGCTGGGCGAACCGGCGGTGCCGCTCGTACCCGGCCCGCGCCGCGCGCCTTCCTGGCCGGACGGGGTCGTCGGTTCGCTCACCCACTGTGCCGGCTACCGGGCCGCCGCCGTGGCGCGCGCCAATCAGTTCCGGGCCATCGGTGTCGACGCTGAGCCTAATCTCCCCTTGTCAGAAGCAGTTCTTACCCGAGTCAGCTCCGAGGCCGAGCGGGCTGGCGTAGGGGCGCTGGGCCGCAGTCAGCCTGGCATCGCCTGGGACCGGCTCCTGTTCTCCGCGAAGGAAAGCGTCTACAAGGCGTGGTCGGTCCTCACCCAGGCCCCCCTCGGTTTCGCCGACGCCGTGGTCGGGTTCGGGGCCGACGGTACGTTCGCTTTCGCCCTCCGGGCGACCCTCCGGCCAGCCCTCGCCGAACCCCTGGTCTGGCACGCCGCCTGGGCCGTCGGGGACGGGATCGCGGTCACCGCCGTGTGGGCGTACGCGTGAGCGTGTGGACGTAGGCATGAGCGCCCGGATCGGATAGTCTGGCTGACATGCCTGATTTTCGACCTTTCCCGGCTCTGCGGTACGCGAGTAACACGGATCTCGACGCCGTGTTGGCACCGCCGTACGACGTGTTGACGAGCGACGATGTACGGCGGCTGCATGATCGTGACCCGTACAACATCACCCATGTCGATGTACCCGACGACTACGACCACGCCGCCGAGACGCTGTGGCAGTGGATCGGGGAGGGGGTTTTGCGGTCGGACGAGACCGACACCTTCACCATTTACCGGATGAAGTTCGCTGACGCCACGGGTACGGATAGGACCATCGTCGGCGTCCTCGGCGGGTTGGCGGTCCTGGACCCGCCGACCGGAGCTGACCGAGTCCCGGGGGCGACCACCGTACTGCCCCACGAGCGTACGACCCCCAAAGCGGCCACCGACCGGCTCGAACTCATGCGGGCGACGGCGGCCAACACGTCGCCGGTGTGGGGATTATCCCTGGCCAGCGGGCTGACCGACGCCCTGCGCGAACCCGGGGAACCGCTGGGGACGGTCGAGGTCGACGGCGTGACGCACAGCGTCGAGCGGGTGTCCGAGCCCTCGCGCATCGCGGCCATCCGGGCGGTCCTGGCCGCCGACGACGTCCTGATCGCGGACGGGCACCACCGCTACGCCGTGTCGCGGATCTACCGGGACGAGGTCCGGTCGGCGACCGGGCGGGCCGACACCCTGGCTGAGCACACGCTGACCTTTGTGAATGAGCTTGTGGACGACCAGTTGTCGATCAGCGCAATCCACCGGCTCTACGCCGGGGTGACCACCGCCGAGTTGCGGGCCGCGCTGGCCGAGAGTTTCGAGCTCACTCCAGCGCCCCCGGCGACGCCGGCCCTCCTGGCCGAGATGGTGAAGAGCGGGCGGCTGGTCGCCCTGTGGCCGGACGGGTCGGCCGAGTGGCTCGCCCCCCGGCCCGGCGTGTTCGAGCATGCTCGCGCGCTGGACGGCGTCTGGCTGGAGACGGCGCTGGCGGGCACGCCGGTCGGGGTGACGTACGAACATGACCTCGGGGAGATCTCGAAACGCGTTGTCAGCGGGGATTTAGCGGGGGCTGTTCTGATTCGTCCGACGTCGATTGAAGAGATCCGCCGGACCGCCCGCGAGGGTCTGCTCATGCCGCCCAAATCCACCTTCTTCACCCCCAAGCTGCTCACCGGCTGGGTCCTGCGACCCACCCAGGCGCTGATGACCGCATGACGAGCATGCTCGAATTCGCAGCTGAGGCGGTGGTGTTCGACCTGGACGGTACGCTGCTCGACCACGACGGGGCCTCGGACGCGGCGGTCGTCCAGTGGGCCGGGGCACGCGGCTCGGACGAGGCGCCCGCGGCGCTGCTCGCGCGGTGGCACGAGGCGGAGGAGTGGTATTACACGCTCTACGAGCAGGGTACGTTGACGTTCGCCGAGCAGCGGGCCGCCCGGATCCGGGCGGTACTGGACGAGCCGGACCTGCCGGAGGCGGCGGCGCTGGCGGAGTACGCGGCGTACCAACAGTGGTACGAAGCGGGGTGGCGGGGTTTCCCCGACGGCGTACGCGCCGTGGAACGGTGCCGGGCCGCGGGGCTACGGATCGGCGTACTCACCAACGGCGAGCCCGACCAGCAAAACCGCAAACTGGCACGGATCGGGGTCGCGATCGACCCCGGACAAGTCCTCATCTCCGGTGCCCTAGGCGTCGCCAAACCGGACCCCAGGGTGTACGAACTGGCTTGTCAAGCTCTCAACTCGCCCCCGCGTCGTACCCTCATGGTCGGTGACGACGAAGCGAAAGACTACCGCGGCGCCCTGGCGGCGGGCCTCCAAGCGGTGCTGATCGACCGTAGCGGCGTGACGCCCGAGGCATTGACGACCCTGGACGATCTGACCGTCGTACCGGACCGACCGAACGTACCGGACCGACCGAACGTACCGTAATCCCACTTGGACGGCCCTCCGAGGCCGTCATTCTCCGCGGTTAGCATGAATACGGTAACTTTCAGGCCGGTTTTCGGCGCGTTTTCATGCTTTCGCGGAAAAGGACCGGCCGTCACGGCCTGCGCCGGCGTGTTGCCGGGTTGCCGCGAGTCGGCTACGATCCGCCGAGTGGCGGGTGACAGGATAGTGCTATGTCTGTGCAAGACGATGGTCGTGAGACCCAGATGGTGCAGTTGTTCAACCTGTTCGTCCCAGATGACAGGAGGCGGGGCGGTACCGACGCGCATCTGCACATCGACGACAGGACGGTTGACTTTGAACTGAAGTCGACGACGAGCGGCTCGGTGTCCACAGCGCGAGACTTCGGGCCCGACCACATTCGGAAATGGCGTGACGGACTGCACTGGCTGTTCGGCTTCTACGACAAGACAGGTACTCAACTGCAATACTGCGTCTACGCTTCGCCAGAGGACATGGAGCCTTGGATTGTAGACAAGGAGAGGTACGTGATGCCCGATGTCACGCTGGCGAGTCTCGCCCCCGGCCTCATCACAGCGGACATGGTGACAGCCATCCTGGGGCGCAAAGAGTCGTACACCCGCGAAGATGCGAAATGGATCATGAAGAACCAGTGGCGAGCCGACGAGTTCCGTTCACAGCAGGATGTTCCCGGTGGCTACTCGGTTCAACGCATGACGGCGATACTCCAGCAGCGAGCGAAGTACGTGATCCTCCGAGGGGCGACTCTGAACAACCCGCACATCAAAGCTCACTTCTTCGAGTCCTTCGAGAAGATCACCGAGGAGCACGCCAGCAGACTCCGAGAACTTGTTCGGGCCTACTTTGAAAAGGCGGAGGCGACGGACCGGGCGACCGCGTAGGCCACAGGCGGTGCCCCGGCATTGCCGATTTGCCCGAGTTGCATGTACACCGCCCCGGTGAACTGCCACGACTCCGGAAAACCTTGGATGAGCGCGACATCTGGCACTGATAGGCGGAAATGCCCATTCTTGGCGACAAACGCGCTAGCTGCCTCCCGTGTCGCGGCAACCCCATTCGGCCAGACCTGGAGTTGCTCAAACTTTCGTTGAGCAGAGACGCTGCTCAGGACTGATGTCGTGTGTCTGGGGCCGGTTAGGGTGCTGCGGATTGTTGGTGAAACATCATCGAATCCGATGGACGGTAATCCGAGAGCTTGCCGAAGCCCCATGGTCTCGGCCGTGCCTGTGTCAAGCGTTCCGGGGCGTCGGAACCGTGGCTCCGGTGGCCGCCACCGCTTGGCTAGCGCCGCCGACCTGAAACCGAAGAAGACGACTCTGCGCCGGAGCTGGGGTACGCCAAACTCATACGCCTGCACGATGACTGGCGTGATGGTGTAGAGACCGCTCAATGGTCTCATGATCGTCTCATCGACGTAGGTGGAGAACGGTGCGGACACGAGTGCCGCCACGTTCTCCGCCACAAAGACGTCGGGACGAACTTGCTTCACAGCGCGCACGTACTCCGGCCACATGTCGCGCGGGTCATCCGAGCCGCGCTGCCGCCCGGCGTGGCTGAACGGCTGGCACGGTGGACCACCATGTAGCACGGCGACGTTGCCACGATACGTGCGCCAGTCGACGCCGCGCACATCCCCGTCCCCCGACCCGTGAACCTGCCACTCCGGACGCGCGGCGCGGAGTGTGGCAGCGGCCTCGTCCATGATCTCCCAAGAGCCAAGGTGCTCAAACCCTGCGAGATCGAAACCAAGGTCAAGCCCACCACCACCAGAGAACAACGACAGCGTCGCCAATCCGTTGTTCTCTTGCGGTTGCATCAGGAGCATGGGGTCGAAAACCGGCTTGTTGACCTCGTGGACAGGCTCAGGGCCGCGCCCGTCCAAAGCATCTTGTCTTGCCCTTCGAGAGGCAGTCGAGCGACGTCTGAACACATCCCGCTGGGATGCTGTGAGCAGGCGCGGCTCATGCAGAGGGCTCGTGCTCTTAATCCTGCTGGGCACGTACTCTTCGGTCGCTGTACTCACAGCTCTGACTCTATCGGGGGTCTCAGACAATCTTGAGCAGACCCACGGGTCACCACCCCAGAACCCTCATCACCCTCGACCAGTTGGTGGTACGAAAGGACGACGCCGATCAGTAGCGGTCAACTCGGCTCGCTGGAGGGGCCGGAGTCGCCCGCGTAGTGGAAGGGATCTTTCATGCACCCAAGCGCGTCGGGGTCGTCGAAGTTGACCAACGGTGTCGACGGATTCGTCCGGCCAAGCTCCTGAAACTCCTCAAAAGTCAGCCTCTCATCAGCCACACCGAAGCGCTGGTAGCAGGCGAACAGAGCCCGGCCGACATCACGATTGTCAGGGTTATCCCGGACCCCGAAGTACAGCAGATCAATCGGCCCCTTGATCGGATCCACGCACTCCAGCCAGACCTTTTCCATGGCGTCCTGTCCCTGGTTGTTGATGTCGCCAATAGTGAAACCGCCATCGCCCATGTACTCGGCGGAAAAGCCAAGGTCCTCCACCCGCCCGATGATCAGCTGGATGATCTGCAGGTACTCGGCGTCCGTGATGACATCATCAGCCAGCACCTCCCGCACCTCGGGAATATCAGTTTGGGCGCGGGCGGCCGCGAACTCGGCCGCATACGGATTGGGCGTACTATCACTGCTGGGCTGGGAACAACCACCCACCACGAGCGCCACGGCGACAACCATTCCGACGATAATGACGGGTCGAATCTTCACCGACATGTGTCGCGTCCTCGCTTCCTGGGTTGCCCGGCGGGCGCTCAGACACCCAGTTATCATAATATAACGAGGTACGGCTCTCGCGGAAGCGGGTACGGGACAAGCCCGAGGAGGACTTACCTCAAACCCAGCTCAGGCCACCTTTGACCGGCGTTTGGAGACCAGGTCCAGGGTCACGGCGATGAGGAGTACCAACCCCTTGATCGCCATCTGCCAGTTGGCGTTGACGCGGGCGATGGACAGCCCCATGTTCAGTACCCCCATGATGAGGGCGCCGATCATGGCACCCGACACGCGGCCGATACCGCCGGTCACGGCCGTACCGCCAATGAAACAGGAAGCGATGGCGTCCAACTCGTACCCCGTCCCCGCCTGGGCCGACGCGTTACCCGCGCGGGAGGTGGTGACGATCGCGGCCACGGCGGTCAGGAAACCCATATTGACGAAGATCATGAAGTCGGTCAGGCGCGTGTTGACGCCCGAGAGCAACGCGGCGTTGCGGTTGCCGCCGACGGCGTACACGTGACGGCCGAAAACGGTCCGGCTGGTCACGAAGGAGTAGACCAGGATCAAGATGCCGAGCAGGATGAGCAGGATCGGCGTGCCGCGCAGGATCGGCGTCGCGCCCGGGGTGTTCATGCTGAGCACGAACGTGACCGCCAGGATCGCGATGGACAGCAGGACCCAGCGGACGATGGCGAGGGAGAGCGGCGGTACGGGGATGCCGTGCTCCTTCTGGGACGACCGGTTACGCCAGGCCTGGAAACCGAGGCCGAGTACGGCGAACAGGCCGATAGCCATCGTGACGCCGTCGAGGTTGCGCGCGAACACGCTGCCCGAGGGGATGAGCCAGCCGGCGAACGGGTTCTTGAGCGCGCCGAAGAAGCGCGGCAGGAAACCGTTGGAAATGTTGACAAAGCCCTGGGGCAGGCTGGCCATCGTCCGGGCCGCGATGACCTGGTCGAGGCCGCGGAACAAGAGCATGCCCGCGAGCGTGACGACGAAGGCGGGGATCTTGACGAACGCCACCCAGAACCCCTGCCACGCCCCGATCAGCAGGCCGACACCGAGCCCGGTCAGGACGGCCCAGCCCCACGGGACCTGCCAGACGGACATCTGGTAGCCGATGATCGCCCCGATCAGCGCGACCCCCGAACCAACGGAGAGGTCGATGTGACCGGCGATGATCACGAGCAACATCCCGAGGGCAAGGATCAAGACGTACGCGTTCTGCCCGATCAGCGCCGCCACGTTGTTGGGCTGGACAAGCTTGCCGCCCGTGATGGCGGCGAACGTGATCACGATGACCACGAGGGCCAGCATGATGCCGTACTGACGCAGGTTCTTCCCCACCAGGTCCTTCAGTTGGTTCATTTGAGGTCGTCTTTCTTGATTGTCTCGAGGGTCATGAGAGTCATGAGTGCTTCGGGGGTCGCCTCGGCGCGGGCGAGGCAACCGGTGATCCGGCCCTCGCTCAGCGTGAAGATGCGGTCGCACACGCCGAGCAGTTCGGGCAGTTCGGAAGAGATCATGAGCACGCCCTTGCCAGCGTCGGCAAGACGGTTCATGATCACGTAAATCTCGTACTTCGCCCCCACGTCAATACCACGCGTGGGCTCGTCAAGGATGAGAACATCGGGATCGGTGTAGATCCACTTGGCCAGGACGACCTTCTGCTGGTTGCCGCCGGAGAGCTTGGACGCGGCCACCTCGATGCTCGGGGTCTTGATGTCGAGCGACTGGCGGTAATCCTCCGCGATCCCGGTCTCCGCGTCGGTCTCGATGACGCCGAGCTTGGCGAGCTGGCCGAGCCCGGCGGAGGTGATGTTCTCCTTGACAGTTTGGATCAAGTTCAAGCCGAAACGCTTGCGGTCTTCGGTGGCGTACGCGATCCCGTGGCTCATCGCCTCCTGGACGGTCCGGGTCGAAATCTCCTGGCCATCCTTGTAGACGCGCCCCGAGATGCGCGTACCGTACGTACCCCCGAACAGGCTCATCGCGAGCTCCGTCCGCCCGGCGCCCATCAGCCCGGCCAGGCCGACGATCTCACCCCGGTGGATGTCCAGGCTCGCCCCTTTGACGACCTGGCGGCCCGTGTCGATGGGGTGGTAGACGGTCCAGTCCTCGATGCGGAGGACCTCGTCGCCGATGGTGGCGGTGTGCTCGGGGAAGCGGCTCTCCAGCGAGCGGCCGACCATGCCCCGGATGATGCGCTCCTGCGAGACGGGCTCGGTGCCGTGCATGTCGAGGCTCTCAATCGTCTGACCGTCGCGGATGACCGTCGTCGTGTCGGCGATCTCTTCGATCTCGCCCAGCTTGTGGGAGATCATGATGCAGGTGATGCCCTGGTCTCGCAGCTGGCGGATGAGCTGGAGCAGGTTTTCCGAGTCGTCGTCGTTGAGGGCGGCGGTCGGCTCGTCCAGGATCAGCAGTTTGACTTTCTTGGACAGCGCCTTCGCGATTTCAACGAGTTGTTGCTTGCCGACACCGATGTCGACGATCCGCCGGGCCGGGTCCTCGTCGAGACCCACGCGGCGGAGCAGTTCCTGGGCCTCCTCGGTCGTCTTCCGCCAGTCGACCACGCCGGCCTTGGCGCGCTCGTTGCCGAGGAAGATGTTTTCGGCGATCGACAGGTACGGGCTGAGGGCCAACTCCTGGTGGATGATGACGATCCCCTGCTTCTCCGAGTCCTTGATCGTGTGGAAGTGGCAGACCTGCCCCTCGAAGACGATGTCACCGGTGTACGAGCCCGCCGGGTGGACGCCGGACAACACCTTCATCAGCGTCGACTTCCCGGCCCCGTTCTCCCCGCAGATCGCGTGGACCTCGCCCCGGCGCACGTTCAGGGTGACATCCTGCAACGCCTTGACACCGGGGAATTCCTTGTTGATCCCCCGCATCTCCAGGATGTAGTCATCCCGGCCATCCCTGTCATCCATGTCCATCTCCACGGTCAACTCCGACCCACGTCTTATTATCGATCATTCCGTACCCAGCGGGGCGCCAAACGGGCAGTCAAGCTTTCAGAACCCCCGCTTCGTGCCCCGCCAGAATCTGGCGGGGCGCCAAATGGGGGAAACCGCCTCGTACTACCCCGCTTCGTGCCCCGCTGCGGTTGGGGGAGGTGGGGGTACGGGACAGTGCCGTACCCCCACCCCTTGTGGGTCAGAGACCCAACTGATCCTTCTTGTAGAAGCCGGAGCCGACGAGCAGGCTCTCGACCGTATCCTTGGTGACAACCTTCGGCGTCAGCAGGTACGCCGGGACGACCTTCACACCGTTGTCGTACGTGTTGTTGTTCACGTCGACGGTCGTACCCTTCATGATCTGGTCGACCATCTTGGCGGCCTGGTCACCCAGCTCGCGCGTGTCCTTCCACACCGTCATCGACTGCAGGCCCGCCAGCATGTTCTTGACGTTCGCCAGATCGCCGTCCTGGCCGGTGATGACGGGCCAGTCGGTCCCGACCTGGTAGCCCGCGCCCTGGAGCGCCTGCTCGATGCCGAGCGCCAGCGAGTCGTTGGGGCTCAGAACCACGTCGACCTTCGCGCCGCCGGAGTAGTAGGAGTTGAGGCGGTTCTGCATCTCGGCCTGCGCGGTTTCGGTCTTCCACGCCTGGATACCGATGTTCTGCCACTCGTCCACGCTCGCCGGCGACTTGCCGGAGGGTACGACGAGCTTGCCGGACTGGACGTACGGCAGCAGGACGTCCCAGGCGCCCTTAAAGAAGAACTTGGCGTTGTTGTCATCGGGGGAACCGGCGAAGGGCTCCAGGTTGAACGGACCCTTGCCGTCCTTGAGGCCGAGCTGGGTTTCGATGAACTGGCCCTGGAGGGTACCGACCTTCTCGTTGTCGAACGTCGCGTAGTAGTCCACGTTCTTCGTACCGTTGATCAGGCGGTCGTACGCGATGACCTTGATGCCGGCGTCGGCGGCGGTCTGGAGGACCGGCCCGAGCACAGTACCGTCGATGGCCGCGATGACAAGCACCTTCGCATCGGCGTTGATCATGTTCTCAAGCTGGGAGACCTGGAGTTCCGGCTTGTTGTCGGCGTACTCGAGGTCGGTGGTGTACCCCATGCCCTTGAGCTTGTCGACGAGGTTCTTACCGTCGTTGTTCCACCGCTCGAGCGTGGTCGTCGGCATGGAGATACCGACGAGGCCACCCGCGGCCGCCGGGGCACCGGTGGTGGCGGCACCGCTCGTCGGGTTGCTCCCCGTCGTCGTAGCGGTGGAATTGGCGTTTTCGTTTGCGCATGCGGTGAGCCCGAGGGCCAGAACGGCCCCGATCGCGCCCGCCGCGAGTTTCTTCAGCTTCATAGCACTCCTTATGAATAGGACTTATTTTCAGTGTCCTCGTTCCGCTTGACTTCGCCAAACGGGGTCCCTCGGCGGGCGAAACCCCCCGATTAAGGCGACACTACTCTTACTTGAGTTTGCAAATCAAACCCAACAATGGAACGTTATCAAATCGTGACAAATGCCGGGGGTATGAGGGGGGGCACGCGGGAGGCACTACCATCCACACCCCCGTACCCTCACCTGCGTACGTACCACTGTAAGATGACACCATGGTCGAGTCGGGGTCCGCGTACGGGTCGCAGTCATCCCTGCGCGAGGCCAACCGCGCCCGCATCCTCGACACCGTCAAGCGGTTTGGCGTCATCACCCAGGTGGAGTTGGCCGACGCGACCGGGCTGTCGACCGGAACCGTATCGGTCATTGTCAAGGAACTTCACGAGGCCGGGGTCGTCACCACCACACCCACGTCCCGCAGCGGACGGCGTGCGAACAATGTCACCTTGTCCCGGCGTCTGGGCCTCGTCGCGGGCGTCCACGTCGGGCGGCGCGACCTGCGCGTCGCGCTCGCCAACCCGGCGGGCGAGATCCTCACCCGCCAGCACCTCGCCCTCGCCCGCGACCACCGTGCCGACACCGGCTTGGACCGGGTGGCGCTACTCATCTCGGACATGCTCGACCTCATTGGTGCTAGTCACGACGAGGTTTTGGGTACGGGGGTGGCCATCGACGCCCCCATCGACCGTACCACCGGGACCGTCTCCTCCCCCGGTCTCATGCACGGCTGGGACAACGTACCCATCGCCGAGGCCCTCGAACGCCGTCTCGGGTCGCCCGTCGTCGTCGACAACGGCTCCAACCTGGGCGCGCTGGCCGAACACCGGCTGGGCGCCGGCGAGGGTGCCGACCCGCTGGTCTACCTCACCGTCGACCGCGGGATCGGCGCGGGAGTCGTCGTCGGCGGGCGGATGTACCGGGGGTTCTCGGGGACGGCGGGCGAGGTCGGCCACGTGATCGTCGACGACGCCGGGCCGGTGTGCTACTGCGGGAACCGCGGGTGCCTGGAGGTGGTCGCGGGCGCGGGGGCGATCCTCGACTCGCTGCGAGACCCGTACGGCAATCTGGCTTTGTCTGACCTTGTCGAACGGGCCCTCGGGGGTGACCAGCGGTGCCGGCGGGCGATCGACACGGCCGCCCGGCACATCGGGCGGGTCCTCGCCGGGCTGTGCAACATCCTGGATCCGCAGCGGATCGTCGTGGGCGGCGCGCTGGTCGACACCGGCGACACCCTGCTCGGGCCGCTCCGAGTCGCCACCTCGCGTCTGACCTTGCCAGGGCCGACTCCGACCATCGAAATCGTACCCAGCCCGCTCGGCGAAGAGTGCGAACTCCTGGGTGCGGTGACGCTCGCCCTCGACTCTGTCCACCTCCCCGGCAGTCTTGAGGGGGCGGTGTTCCATGCCACCTGATGTTGCGCGCGTGGCCGGACTGCCTGCCCCCGTACCCGGCCCCGTACTCACCGCCGTACCCGCCCTCGCCCTCCGCGGGGTCTCGCTGCAATTCGGGGGCGTCCGGGCGCTGGAAGACATCGATTTCGACATCAACCCGCACGAGATCGTCGCCCTGGTCGGCGAAAACGCCGCCGGGAAGTCGAGCCTCGCGAAGGTCATGGCCGGGGTGTACCGGCCCACGGCGGGTACGATCCTGTCCGAGGGTACGGCGGTCACGATCCCCACGCCCGCCGCCGCCGCCCGGCTCGGCATCGCGACCGTCTTCCAGGACCTGGCACTCGCAAACAACCTGGATGTCACCGCGAACATGTTCCTTGGCCACGAGCTGAACAAAGGGTACGTGTTACAGACCCAGGACATGGATTTCACCGCCCGCGCGACCCTCAACGAGATCGGCGCGCGGGTACCGTCGCTGCGGGCGGCGGTCGGTACGTTGTCCGCCGGGCAGCGCCAGTCCATCGCCGTGGCGCGGGCCCTGCTCGCGAAACCCCGGATCGTCGTCCTCGACGAACCGACATCGTCGCTGTCGGTGACCCAGACCGCCGAGATGCTCGACCTCATCGTCCGCCTGCGCAAGCTTGGCCACGGGATTGTCCTGATCAGCCACAATTTGGCGGATGTCCAGGCCGTGGCGGACCGGATCGTTGTCATGCGCCTGGGCCGCATCGTCGGCGAGTCCCCCATGTCCCAGGTGAGCTACGAGGACATCGTCGCCGCCATCACCGGCGCCGTCCGGACTCTGCCCGCACCCCGGGCCGTCCGCGGCAGCCGGGTGGTGGGTACGGTGGGGTAGGTACGCCCGGGCGGACTCCCGTACCGTACTCCCCCGGACCGTACTCCCCCGTACCGTACTCCCCCGTACCGTACTCCCCGGCCCCGTCGGTCCGGCGGCCGCGTTAGTATGAAAACGGCAGATCCGGGGCCGGATTTCGGCGCGTATTCATGCTTTCGCGGAAAAGAGGGGACGGCGGACCCCGTACCGTACTCCCCGGCGGACCCCCGCACTCCCCCGGCTGACCCCCTCTCCGCCGTCGCGACGACACCATGTCTGACGCAGCCTGCCGACGCGGTCGGGCCAGGACATAACTTCGCACCAGCGGCCTGAGCTGCCCTGCCACAGGCCGGGTGCGAAGCTATGTCGCCGGAATTCCGGATTTGACCGACATTATCTCACACCGTCGCCGGTACGCTGCCGGGAAGGGTACGAGTGCGAAACCGTGTCACCCGTCCAGGGAACGGTACCACCCAGACCCCGTCCGCGGGGTACCCGTACCCCAGGCCCACGCCCTACCGTACCCCCGGACCCCAGACGGACTCCCCCGTACCCGTCGGTCCGGCGGCCGCGTTAGTATGAAAACGGCAGCTTCGGGGCCGGTTTTCGGCGCGTATTCATACTTTCGCGGAAAAGAGAGGGGACGGCGGGACGGCGGGACGGCGGGGCCCCGCCGTCACGGGCGGAGCGGCGTAGGCTGACAGTCGAGGAGGTTGCGATGAGGGTACGGTCGGCAGCGGTGGCCGGGATGTTTTACCCGGGATCCGCGGGAGAGTTGGCTACAATGATTTCTGGTTTCCTGGTGCCCCCGGCGGGGTGGGCGTCGCTCGGGGCGCCGCGCGCCCTGATCGTCCCGCACGCCGGGTACATCTACTCGGGGGCGACCGCCGGATTGGGGTACGCCCTCGTACAACCCCTTGCTGACCAGGTCAAACACGTGATCATCGTTGGGCCCGCCCACCGGGTCGCCATCCGCGGGATCGCCCTGCCGGACGCGGACACACTGGAAACCCCCCTTGGCGTGGTACCCCTCTGGGCCGACGGTGTCCGCACCGCCCTCGCCCAGCCGGACGTCGTGGTCAGCGGCGCCGTCCACGCGCAGGAGCACTCCCTCGAGGTCCAACTGCCCTTCCTCCAGACCGTCCTGCCCGCCGCCGACGTTCTGCCCCTCGCCGCAAGCTGGGTCGACCCCGCCGCGGTGGCCGCCGTCCTCGAGGCGCTCTGGGCACCCGATACGTTCGTTGTCATCTCTTCTGACTTGTCGCACTACCATTCGTACGCCCAGGCACGGCGGATCGATGAGGCGACGGTACGGCAGATCCTCCGCCAAGACCCGACGCTTGACTACGATCAGGCGTGCGGTGCGACCGGGGTGAATGCCATGGCGCTCGTCGCCCGGGCGCACGGCCTGCACCCCCACCTGCTCGGGCTCTGCAACTCCGGCGACACCGCCGGCGACAAGTCTCGTGTCGTGGGGTACGCCGCGGTCGCGTTCCACGAGTGCGGGCTCCACCCCGATCACGACGGCGGCCTGGGCGAGGTGATGACATGACCGTCACCAACACGGAGGGCCTCCCGGCCGACGCGGGCCCGGTTCTGTTGGACCTTGCCCGGGCGGCAATCGGCGAGAAACTGGGCCGGACGGCGACCGGGGGAGCCGCCAGCGACGACTGGCTCCGCCAACCGGGGGCCTGTTTCGTGACACTGCGGCTCGCGGGCGACCTCCGCGGGTGTATCGGGTCGCTCATCGCCCACCGGGGGCTGAGCGACGACGTACGGAGCAACGCTCGCGCCGCCGCGTTCGAGGATCCACGCTTTCATCCCTTGTCAATGGCAGAATTTGACCTGGTACGGATCGAGGTCTCCGTCTTGTCTGCCCCCCGGCCCATGCCCTTCACCGACCGGGCCGACGCGCTCGCCCAGCTGCGGCCCGGCGTCGACGGCGTGATCCTCACCGCGCGGGGCCGGCGCGCGACCTTCCTCCCGCAGGTCTGGGACGAGCTGCCGGAGCCGGCCACGTTCATCGGGCACCTCTTACGCAAGGCAGGTTTGCCGGGCGACTACTGGGGCCCGGATGTCCGGATTGAGCGGTACGCCGTGACCGCGTACGAGGAACCACGGTGAGACCGCCCGCCCCACCCGCCCGCTACTGGCACGCCCTGGAAGATGGCCGGGTCGAGTGCGATCTCTGCCCCCGTCATTGCCGGTTGCGGCCGGGGCAGCGCGGGTTCTGCTTCGTCCGGGAGAACGTGGATGACGGACTTTCCCTCACAACGTAC
>JAIRVA010000053.1 GCA_031254155.1 Propionibacteriaceae bacterium | reverse complement strand
TACCGCTCGCCGGCCAGGCCTCCCGGCTCCGGGCGGCGGCGACGGGCCTCGCCGGCGAACCCGCGACGGCGCTCGCGGTGTCGGACTTCGTGGAGACCGCCCCGGGGACGTACGCGGCCGGGGTCACCTCGGTGGCGGCCGGGCAGTACGCGGTCGCGGTGACCTGGGCCGAGGCGGGCGAGACCCAGACGACTCCGGTCACCGTGGAGTTCGCGGCCGTCCGCGCCAGTTCAGACCTCGAGGGTACGGTGACCGCACCGACGGGCGGGTGGGTCGCCCGGTGGCCCGGCGCACTAGCTGCCAGCCTCGTCGGGGGCGGGCTCACCGCGGTCCCCGGCCTGAAGCCAGTCGTCAGGCGCCGCCGTCGCGGTGTTCGGATAGCGGCCCACGATTGATCGACCGGGGGCGGTGTAATAGGCTGGTCGTCATGGTCCCGAACCTGCTCCTTATCTGCCGCAGCGAGTAAGTCTCGTTGCGGTGTTGATGCTGTCCTTTCCCTTTCCCCTCTGACTCGGAGCACCATGACTTTTGGAACCATAAAGCAATTACATCTGCCAGAACAACATTCTTCACCGATGAACTTCGGCCGGTACATCCCCTTCGAACCGCAGGACCTGCCTGACCGGACGTGGCCGGGCAAGAAGATCACCCGCGCCCCCCGCTGGCTCTCCACCGACCTGCGCGATGGCAACCAGGCCCTCATCGACCCCATGACCCCGTCGCGCAAACGGCGCATGTTCGACCTGCTAGTCAAGATGGGCTACAAGGAGATCGAGGTCGGTTTTCCGTCGGCTTCGCAGACCGACTTCGACTTCGTCCGCTCGCTCATCGAGGGTGGCCGCATCCCGGATGACGTGCAGATCTCCGTCCTCACCCAGGCCCGCGAGGACCTGATCGAGCGGACCGCCGAGTCTCTCGTCGGCGCCCCCCGGGCGACTATTCACATGTACAACGCCCTGTCGGAGCTGTTCCGCCGGGTCGTCTTCCACAACACCGCGGCGGAAACCGTCGAACTGGCGCAGCGGGGTACCCAGTGGATCATGGACTACGCGGCCAAGCTCTTGCCTGACACGGAGTTCGGGTACGAGTACTCGCCCGAGATCTTCACCCAGACCCCGACCGACTACGCCTTGGAGGTCTGCGAGGCCGTCATGGATGTCTGGCAACCCGGACCGGGCCGCGAGATCATCCTCAACCTGCCGGCCACGGTCGAGATGTCGACGCCGAACACGTACGCCGACCAGATCGAGTATTTCATCCGCCACTTGACCCGCCGGGAATTCGCGGCCATCTCGCTGCACACCCACAACGACCGGGGGACCGCCGTCGCGGCGACCGAGTTCGGCCTCATGGCCGGCGCCGACCGCGTCGAGGGCTGCCTGTTCGGCCACGGCGAGCGGACCGGCAACGTCGATCTGGTGACCCTGGCGCTCAATCTGTTCTCCCAGGGGATCGACCCCCAGATCGACATCTCGGACATCGACGAGATCCGTCGGACCGTCGAGTACTGCACCGGCCTGCCCGTTCATCCGCGCCACCCGTACGCGGGCGACCTGGTCTACACCGCCTTCTCCGGCTCGCACCAAGACGCCATCAAGAAGGGGTTGGAAGACCTGGAGGACCGCGCGGCGGCGCAGGGGCTGACGATCCACCAGGTGAAATGGGAGGCACCGTACCTGCCCATCGATCCCGCCGACGTGGGCCGGACGTACGAGGCGGTCATCCGCGTCAATTCGCAGTCCGGCAAGGGCGGCATGGCGTACCTCATGAAGACCGACCACCACTTCGACCTGCCGCGGCGGCTGCAACTGGACTTCTCGCGGGCGGTCCAACAGTACTCCGACGCCACCGGCAAGGAGGTGTCATCGGGCGAGATCATGCAACTGTTCACCGATGAGTACTTGAGCGACACCTCGCCCATCGCGCTCACGAAATCGACCGTGATGAGCAGCAACGGGCGCTACGAGATCACGGCGAGTCTCAACTCCCGCGGGGTCGCCGCCGAGATCAGCGGTGAGGGCAACGGCCCGGTGTCGGCCTTCGTGGACGCGCTGGGCGGGCTGGGTTACGACATCCGGGTCCTCGACTACACGGAACACGCCCTGTCGGCGGGCGGCGACGCCCAGGCGGCGGCGTACGTGGAGGCCGAGATCACCCTGGGCAGCGAGACCGCCGTCTGGTGGGGCGTCGGTATCGATGCCTCCATCGTCACGGCGTCGCTCAAGGCCGTCTGCTCCGCCATCGACCGGGCGTACCGGCGCCGCCGGCTGCCCTGAACGGCCGGTGGCATCACGATTTGGTAACGAATCGTCTCACATAGTGACTGGGTAATGTCTCAGAATGTAGACTTTGTGTCTTGCGGGTAGTCGCTCCACAGTGCGGCTATCCGCGCTAAGACACGACAAGGAGAGACATGGCATTCAGGAAAGCGGCGATCAGCCTGCTGGCTCTGGGACTGGCGATCGGCCTCAGCGGTTGCGCCAACAAGGCCCCCGACACGACGACGACCAACACGTCCGCGACCGTTGGCGGTGCGACGGGCAACTACCCCGACGCCCAGAAGCGGGCGATCCGCCAGGCCATCGCCTCCTCGGTCGACCGGGACGCGCTGGCCACGCAGGTCTACAAGGGCCAGTACACCCCGCTCTGCTCATATGTTCCCGACGGGTACGTGGGGGCGAACAAGGCGGTCTGCGACACGTACGGCTCGACGCCTGACAAGGCCAAGGCCACGGCCTACCTCTCCGACGCCGGCATCGCGACCCCGGTGACGCTCAACATCCAGTACAACCCGGATCACTACGGGTCGAGTTCCGACCAGGAGTACGGCCTCATCAAGCAGCAACTCGAGTCGACGGGCCTGTTCACGGTCAACCTCCAGTCGACCGAGTGGGTGACGTACAACAAGGAGCGTGTCGCCGACGCGTACCCGATCTACCAGCTCGGCTGGTTCCCGGACTTCCCGGACGCCGACAACTACCTGACGCCGTTCTTCGCGTCGAACAACTTCGTCGGCAACCACTTCGACGTCGCCGAGGTGAACACCGCCATCGGCGCCGAGGTCACCGAGACCGACCCGGCCAAGCGGGCGCAGGAGATCGGGGACATCCAGACGCTGCTGGCCGAGAAGTACCTGTCGACGCTGCCGCTCCTGCAGGGCTCCCAGTGGGCCGTGTCGGGGACGGATGTCACCGGTATCAACCTCGGCGTGGACGAGAACCTGCACTTCAACACGATTGCCAAGGGCTCCGACAAGGTGACGATCGGGACCACGGACAAACTGACGACGCTCGACCCGGCCGGCGCGTACGACCACGGGTCGCTCGGCATGGCCATCCAGGTCTTCCCCTTCGTGGTGGGCTTCGTGCCGGGCGAGAACACCCCGCAACCGGACATCGCGACGTCCTGCGGTTTCACCGAGCCGACGGTCTTCCAGTGCAAGCTCAAGTCCGGGCTCAAGTTCGCCAACGGCCACGACCTGACCAGCTCGGACGTCAAGTTCAGCTTCGACCGCGTCGTCGCCATCAACGATCCCAACGGTCCGGCCTCGCTGCTCGGCAACCTCGATAGCGTTGAGGCGCCCGATCCCACGACGGTCAACTTCAAGCTCAAGGCCGCCAACGACCAGACCTTCGAGCAGGTGCTCGCGACGAGCGCGGGCCCGATCGTCGACGAGGAGGTCTTCCCGGCCAACTCGGTCATGTCCGACGAGGACATCGTCGCTGCCAACGCGTTCGCCGGCCCGTACACCATCACGTCGTACTCCAAGAACGACACGGTGGAACTGGCGCCCTACGCGGGCTACGGCGGCGCCGGGGCGAAGCCGGCCAATGCGGGTATCATCCAGAAGACCTTCACGGACGCGACCAACCTGAAGCTCAGCATCACGAACGGTGACATCGACGTGGCCTACCGCTCGCTCACCCCGACCGACATCGAGGCGCTGCAGAAGGACTCCTCGGTCAAGGTCTGGGACGCGAAGGGCGGCGAGATCCGCTACATCGTGTTCAATCTCAACACCATGCCGGGCGCGTAAGCGTCCAGGGGAAGGCGAAGCATGGCGAAGACGGCGGTCAGCTCGCGACGCGCGCTGGCCCGGTACCTCCTGTTACGGCTAGTCCTGATCGTCCCGACGGTCTGGATCCTCGTCACGGTCGTCTTCTTCTTCATGCGCGTCATCGGCGACCCGATCACCGCCGCCCAGGGCGGACGCCTGCCGGCGGCGGAGATCGAGGCGCGCAAGCAGGCCGCGGGGTACAACGACCCGGTCATCGTGCAGTACGGGCGGTTCCTCTGGGGGCTGCTCCACGGTGACTTCGGCCGGACGGTTGACAACCAGTCGGTGTCGGCCATCCTGGTCCGGTACGGCCCGGCCACGATGGAGCTCGTCTTCTGGGCCCTCATCGTGGCCTTCGCGGTCGGGGTGCCCCTGGGGCGGCTGGCGGCGCGGCACTACAACAAGGGTGCCGACATCGCCATCCGCTCCTTCGCCGTCCTGTTCTACGCCGCCCCGGTCTTCTTCGTGGCCCTGCTGCTGAAGCTGGTCTTCTCCATCTGGCTCGGCTGGCTGCCGATCTCGGGTCGCGCCTCGCCGAAGGTCCAGACGCAGCTCGAGAGCGTGGGTTTCAACACCCATTTCTACATCATCAACGCCCTGGGCACCGGTCAGTGGGGCGTGATTAAGGACGTCTTGTTGCACGCGGTCCTGCCGGGGCTCGCCCTCGGTCTGCTAACCGCCGGGGTGTTCATCCGGCTCATCCGGATCAATCTCCTGCAAACCCTGCGGGCCGACTTCGTGACCGCGGCGCGGGCGCGGGGCGTGGCCGAGTCCAAGGTGGTCTCGCAGCACGCTTTCCGCAACGCGCTGATCCCCGTGGTGACCGTCATGGGTATGGAGATTGCCATGATGCTCGGTGGCGCGATCCTGACCGAGACGACCTTCGAGTGGCAGGGGCTCGGCTACTGGCTCAGCCAGTACCTCCTGAAGCGCGATTTCGTGGCCGTCCAAGGGATTACGACCGCAATCGCCGTGGTCGTCGCCGTCGCCTCCTTCCTGATCGACGCGATCAACGCGCTCGTCGACCCGAGAGTGAGGTACTGATGGCCCGCTCAAAGTCCCGGATCCCCGGAGTCGCCCTCATCGCGTCGACGCACGGTCTGCAGCGCGTCATGCTGCTGGTCGGTCTCGTCCTCGTGGCGGTGTTCCTGGTCGTGGCGCTCGGCGCGCCGCTCGTCGCGCCGTACGGCTTCGCGGAGATCTTCCCCGCCCAACTGCCCATGTCACCCGGGCATCCGCTCGGTACCACCGTCGGCGGTTTCGACGTCCTCTCCCGCATCGTCTTCGGCGCCCGGACGGCGGTGGAGGTGATCCTCCTCGCGGTGGCGCTGTCGATCATCGTCGGTGTGCCGCTCGGCGTCGTGTCGGGGTACGTCGCCGGCGCGCTCGACCGGGTCTTGGTTCTGATCATGGACGCTATGTACGCCTTCCCGTCGCTGCTGCTCGCCATCGTGGTGTCGATCATGGTGTCCCAGGGCCGCTCGGGCGCCTTCACGGGCATCCTGTCCGCCGCGGTGGCCATCACGGTCGTATTCGTCCCCCAGTTTTTCCGGGTGACGCGGAACGCGACGATGGCGGCCAAGGTCGAGCCGTACGTCGACGCGGCCCGGGTCGCCGGTTCGCGGCCCGGCCGGATCATGTTCGGGCACATCCTGCCCAATGTGAGCCAGTCCATCCCCGTCCTCATGACTCTCAACGCCTCGGAGTCGATCCTGACCCTCGCCGGCCTCGGTTTCCTCGGCTTCGGGATCGAGCCGAACTCGGCCGCCGAGTGGGGGTACGACCTCAACAAGGCCCGCGCCGACATCGCCAACGGCATCTGGTGGACGGCCGTCTTCCCCGGTCTCGCCATCGTCCTCATCGTCGTCGGCGTGACCCTGATCGGGGAGTCGCTGAACGATGTCCTCAATCCGTTGCTGCGGACCCGCGGCGGTGCCACGACCGCCGACGAGGCCGAGATCGCCGCCGTGGTCGCGGCGGGCGGGGAGGACCGGCCATGAGTGATGTCTTGCTGCGGGTCGAGAACCTCCACGTCTCCTTCCAGACCGACGGCGCGCCCGTCCAGGCGGTGAAGGGGATCACGTACGACCTTTGTCCCGGCGAGGTCCTGGCCATCGTCGGTGAATCCGGTTCGGGCAAGACCGTCGGCTCGCGGGCCATGATCGGCCTGTTGCCCTCGACCGCCACCGTGACCGGCCGCGCCGAACTGGGCGAGACCGAATTGGTCGGGCTCAAGGGTGAAGCGATCCGCCAGGTCCGCGGTGACCGGATCGCCATGATCTTCCAGGAGCCGTCGACGGCCCTCGACCCCGTCCGGACGGTGGGCTGGCAGATCTGCGAGGCCCTCCAGGTGCACCGGAAGCTGACCAAGCGGGAGGCGCTGGACCGGGCCGTTGAGTTGTTGGACCTGGTCGGCATTCCCGAGCCCGCCGACCGCGTCCACTCGTACCCCCACCAACTCTCCGGCGGCCAGAAGCAGCGGGTCATGATCGCCATGGCGATCTCCTGTGACCCGGAGGTCATCATCGCCGACGAGCCGACGACCGCGCTCGACGTGACCGTCCAGGCCCAGATCCTCGACCTGCTGCACGACTTGAAAGACCGGCTGGGTACGGCGATCATCCTCATCACGCACAACATGGGCGTCGTGGCCGACATGGCCGACCGGGTCGCCGTCATGTACCAGGGCGAGCTCGTCGAGACCGGCCACGTCCGCCAGATTTTCGAGGCGCCGGCCCACCCCTACACCAAGCACCTGCTGGCCTCCGTACCGTACCTCGGCCGGCCGCGGCCGGCGACGATGGAAACCCCCACGGATCCGGTGGGTACCGACGTGGTCATGCGGGTCGACAACCTCTGTGTGGACTTCCCCGGCCGTCTGGGGAGCCCGCCGGTCCGCGCGGTCAAGGATGTCTGCCTGGAGGTCCGGTCGCACGAGATCGTCGCCCTCGTCGGCGAGTCCGGTTCGGGGAAGACGACCCTGGGCCGCTGTACGGTGGGTCTGCAGGTGGTGACCGCCGGGGCGGTCGAGGTCCTGGGCGTGGACATCGTCCGGGCCAAGGCCGGCACCCTCCGGGAGGTCAGGCGCAAGATGGGTTTCGTGTTCCAGGACCCGGCGGCGTCGCTGAACCCCCGGATGACGGTGGGTGACTGCATCGCCGAGCCGATGCTGATCCACGGGCTCGGGACGAAGGCCAGTCGCCTCGCACGGGCGCAGGAGCTGTTGGACGCGGTTGAACTGCCCGCTGACTTCGTCGGACGGTACCCGCACGAACTCTCCGGCGGCCAGCGGCAGCGCGTCAGTCTGGCGCGGGCCCTCGCGACGAGCCCCGAGTTCGTGGTGGCCGACGAGCCGACCTCCGCGCTCGACGTGTCCGTCCAGGCCAAGGTCCTGGAGGTCTTCGTCCGCCTGCAGCACGCGATGGGTTTCGCCTGTCTGTTCGTCACCCACGACCTGGCCGTCGTCGACCTGCTGGCCGACCGGATCGCCGTCATGCACCTGGGGGAGCTCGTCGAGTTGGGGACCCGCGAGCAGGTGTTGTACCACCCGCGGGAGGCGTACACCCAGCAGTTGATCGCCGCCGTACCCCTGCCTGACGCCGCCGAACAGGCCAAGCGCCGCGCCATCCGGCGGGCGGGCCGGGTTTCAGAGTAAAGTCGGTGACGTTGGTTCCCCAGTGAAAGGACGACCATGACCTACGTGATTGCGCTCCCCTGCGTCGATGTGATGGACAAGGCGTGCGTGGAAGAGTGCCCGGTGGACTGCATCTACGAAGGTGCCCGGACGTTGTACATCAACCCGGACGAGTGCGTCGACTGCGGCGCCTGCGAGCCGGTGTGCCCGACGCAGGCGATCTTCTACGAGGACGACCTGCCGGGCGAGTGGACCGAGTTTGCCGAGATCAACGCCCAGTTCTTCGCCGAACTGGGGACTCCGGGCGGCGCGGCCCGCCTCGGCCCGCAGGACCGGGACCACCCGTACGTGGCCAGTCTCCCGCCCCAGGGCGCGTAACCGATGAGGCTCTGGGCGCCGCCGCTCCCGGAATTCCCGTGGGACACGATTGCGGCCGACGTCGCGCTCGCCCGGTCGCACCCGGACGGCGCCTGCGATCTGAGCGTGGGGACGCCGGTCGACCCGACGCCTAAGATCGGGCAGCGGGCGCTCGCCGGGGCCGCGGACGCCCACGGGTACCCCGAGGTGTGGGGGACACCAGCCCTGCGCGCGGCTGTGTGTACGTACGTGACCACGCGGTGGGGCGCGCCCGAGCCGGGGGAGCGGAGCGTCCTGCCGGTCATCGGCGCGAAGGAGTTGGTGGCGTGGCTGCCGATTCTGGCGGGGGTCCGACCGGGCGACACGGTGGTGATCCCCGAGATCGCCTACCCGACGTACGCGGTCGGGGCCACCATGGCCGGTGCCCGCGTCGTCACGGCCACCTCACCCGCCGAGGTGGAGCATGAGTCGCCCGTCCTCGTGTGGACGAACTCGCCATCGAACCCGACGGGCCGGGTCGACCGGGCGGCGGAGGTCCGGGCCTGGATCGAGTACGCCCGGGCGAAGGGCGCGCTGCTCGCCGCCGACGAGTGCTACGGCGAGTTCGGCTGGGAGGCTGAACCGGTGTCGGTGCTCGACGCCCGCGTCAACGGGGGGACCCTCGACGGCCTGCTCGGCGTCTACTCGCTGTCGAAGCGGTCCAACCTGGCGGGGTACCGGGCCGGGTTCGTGGTCGGTGACAGCGAGGTGGTTCAGGCGTTGTTGGGTCTCCGCAAACATCTGGGCATGATGGTGGCGGCCCCCGTACTCGCGGCCATGACCGCATTGCTCCACGACCAGACGCACGTCGACGGGCAGCGGACGCGGTACGCCGCGCGGCGCGCGGTGTTGTCGAAAGCCCTGGTCGCCGCCGGGTTTGTGATCGACTGCTCGGAGGCGGGGCTGTACCTCTGGGCGACCCGCGGCGAACCGGGCCGCCGGACCGCTCGCTGGCTCGCCGAACGCGGTATCATCGTGGCACCGGGTGACTTCTACGGTGATGCCGGGGCCCGCCACGTCCGGATCGCGCTCACTGCCACCGACGAACGGATCGCCGCCGCGGCGGCGCGCCTAGGCTGAGCGGGTCGTGGTGGTCGCCCGGACCACGCGAAAGGAGACCCGTGGCTGCGATTGAGTTCCGGAACATCCGGGTTGAACCAGGCCGGCTGGACATTGACTGTACGGAGTGGGTGGATAGTGTGCGGCGTGAGATCGGCCTGTGGTTCACGTTCGAGGAGTTCGTCCCGGCGCCTGACCGTATCGCCGTCGTGCTCGCCGCGCTCTGCGGGCGGGCGTACGACCACCTCACCTTCGACCTGGCCCTCACGCCGCGCGTGATTGGCGAACTCGGGTCTTTCACCCACGCCGAGATCACCTGCGACGAGGCCGCAGCGGTCGCCGAGGACCCGCCGGGCGGCGGCGTCATCCTGAGCTTTTCCGGCGGGTTCGACTCGCTGGCGGCGCTCGGCCTGCTGGGCGAGAGTTGCGTCCCGCTCTCGACCGATTGGGGGAGTTGGCACGACCGGGAGGCCGAGTCCTTTGGCGGGTTTTCGCCGCGTCTCCTGCGTACGAACGTCCGCCGCGCACTCGCGACCGACCGCAACTCGTGGACGTTCATGGGCTGCGGCGCGATCTTGTACGCCGGTTACCTCGGTTGCAGTGGCCTGGTCTTCGGGACGGTGATGGAGGATTCGTTTGGCGCCGTCCGGCGTGGCAAACCGCTGGCCACGAGCCGCGTACCCCCGTTCGACAGCGTCGGGCTCACCAACTACCGCGTCGTCCACGCCCTGACAGAGGTGGGTACGGCGATGTGCTGTGAGGCGTTCTACCCCGAACTGGTCCAACGGTCGCTGGCGTCGGTCGGAGCCGCGGGCTCGACCAAGCGCTACCGGAAGGAATTGTTGGTCGAGGCCATCCGCTCCCGGCACGGGCGGCCATCCGGGGTACCGCCCGAGTTCCACCCCCCGGCCCGGCCCCTGGCCTGGGGTGAGTCCATCGTCGATGACTTTGTCTGCTTCTACCTGCTCCCGGAGGTGGGCGAACTCGCCGTGGCCCGGCTGGTGTCCGGCGTCCCGGCGGTCGTCCCCTCCCTGGCCGGACGGCTCGACCTGACGCTCTACGAGCGCGTCATGCCCGACCTCGTCACGCTCCCGCCCACGCTGGACGAGTCGGCGTACTACGCCAAACTTGGCCGCGCCGGCATCACCCCCTGGACGGACGACGACTGGGCCGAGTTCGAATCCATCGTCGAAGTCTTGCGGGACTTTCACCCAGTACCGGTCCGGTTTTGACAGGGGAGAGGGGTTCTGACCGATACTACGGGTTTCAGTGTGCGCCCTGCTCGATGACTTGACGGGAATTCTGGTGGTCTCTCCGAACTGGTGTAACTGGTAGCTCGTCGTCGTGGCGTCTGTTCGGCCGGGGGCAGGGTCCTCGACATGCTATTAAGACGAATCATATGATCACATTGTTTCGTTCGGGGCACGGTGGTTCTGAATGCTTGATTGGGACGCAAAATGTCTGCCGTACAGACTCCAGTTGGTTGGCGGATAAGGGTGGCAGCTTTTGCCGTCGTTTTGGGACCCTAAGTTGCGATGAGCGCGGGTCTCGCCGCTGCCCCGGCGCTCGGCCGACTATCGTAGACATATGACTTCACCAGGTGGGCTGCGCGCATGGTTCAGAGCGCATCCCATGGTCGGTGATGTCGCGCCAATGATCGTGCTGCTGGCGTTGACCGGCGCTCCGCTCGCCTCGCCTGCGGCCACCCGGACCCTGGGATTCGGCGTCGCCGGTTTCCTCACGACGATTGTGCCGGCCTGCGTGCTCGTCGCGTTCCGCCGCAAGTACCTGTGGGTGGTGTGGGCGTCCGTCACTGGGTTCGCTCTCATCGCCGTCGGCCTTGCAGGTGGGCCGAGCGCCGGGATATTGCCCGCCATTGTGGTGATGTTCTCCCTGGCTGCCGGAACGTCGATCAAGCGTGTCTGGCCAGCGGCTGTTGCCGCCATCATCGCGCAGGTCGTGGTCATCCTTGCGGTGCGTCGCGGCGGGTTCCTCGACGGGCAAACGTATGTGATGACCGCATGGACGGGGGTCGCCCTTTTCGCGGGGGCAACTATGCGCAACCGCCGCGAGGTTCTGGCCGCTGCTCACGAGCGGGCCCGGTTGGCCGAGGCCACGCGCGAAGAGGAGGCACAGCGCCGGGTCACCGAGGAGCGGCTGCGGATCGCGCGTGACCTGCACGATGTCGTCGCCCACCACGTCTCGGCGATCAACGTGCAGGCCGGGGTCGCTGCCCATCTGATCCGGCGCGACCCGGACGGAGCGGCCGAGGCGCTCGGCCACATTCGCGAGGCGAGCCGCACCGTGTTGCGTGAGATTCCGACCCTGCTCGGCCTGCTGCGCACCGGCGACGAGGCTCTCCAGACGGCGCCGACCCCCGGACTGGCTGCCGTCGGCCGGCTGATCGACTCGATGCGGCACAACGGCCTCGCGGTGACCTACCGGCATGTCGGCGGGCCCGTCGATGCCCTGCCACCCCGGGTTGACGTCACCGCCTATCGCGTGATCCAGGAAGCGCTGACGAATGCCGCCCGGCATGGCAGCGGCCCGTGTGAGGTGCGCGTGACGCTGGCCGCGAACCGGTTCGGCATCGAGGTGCGTAACCCGGCCCCGGCGGGGGCAATGGTGAGCCCCGGCCGACACGGGCTGGTGGGGATGCGGGAGCGAGTTGTCGCCGTCGGCGGCGCCCTGGAGGCCGGGCCGCACGACCGTGGCGGCGGGCGCGCGGAGTGGGTGGTCGCGGCGACCATCCCACTGAGTCTTTCGCCGGAAGGGGGAAACGAATGACGATCCGGGTGGTCGTTGCGGACGACCAGGCGCTCATCCGCGCCGGGTTCGCCACGCTACTGCGCACGGTCGATGATGTTGAGGTGGTCGGCGAGGCCGCCGATGGCGCACAGGCCGTCGCACTCGTCCGGGCGACCAAGCCGGATGTCGTGCTCATGGACGTGCGGATGCCCGGCACGGACGGCCTGGCGGCGACGGAGCAGATCACAACCGACCCCGGCCTGCCGGCCGTGCGGGTACTCGTGCTGACCACCTTCGAGGCCGACGAGTACGTGGTCGCGGCGCTGCGCGCCGGGGCGAGCGGATTCCTCGGCAAGGGGGTCGAGCCGGACGATCTCATCGCCGCGATCCGGGTCATCGCCGCCGGTGAATCCCTGCTCTCGCCGAAAGCGACCAGCGCTCTTATCGGCCGGTATCTTTCCCGCCCGTCCGATACTCTGCCTGATGCGGTCGCCGAGACGATGGCCGTGCTCTCGCAGCGGGAGTGTGAAATGGTTTCCCTCGTTGCGCAGGGCATGTCGAACGAAGAAATAGCCGCGCAGGAGTACCTGTCGCCACTCACCGTCAAGACTCATGTGAACCGGGCGATGGCGAAACTCGGCGTCAGGGATCGCGCACAACTCGTCGTGCTCGCATACCAGTCCGGCCTGGTCAGAGTCGGCCCCGAGCGCTGAACCTGGGGGAACGCTGAGACGCGTTTTTCCAGGCGAAGTCCCCGGCTTGTTGCCGCGTATTCGCAGCTCACGCCGTGAACTTGCGTGCGACGTGGAGTCATCGCTGTACTGCGATTGCAGTATTCGTCGGTTGCGACGCCCACACGATGACGACTCGGGCGCCTGCCCGGCAGGCTTGAGGGCATCAGCAAATGCTGCGGACCCAAAGGAGTTTCACCATGATCGAGATCAACGGCATCACGAAGACCTACGGCGAGAAGGTCGCCGTCGATGACCTCACCACCACCATCCGCCCCGGCGTCGTCACCGGGTTCCTCGGCCCGAACGGTGCCGGAAAGACGACGACGATGCGTCTCATCGTCGGACTTGACCGGCCCACCGCCGGTACCGTCCGGGTGGGTGGCCACTCGTACGCGCACAGTGCGGCACCGCTCGCGGAGGTCGGTGTACTGCTCGACGCGAAGGCCGTCGACAAGGGCCGCAGTGCCCGCAATCACCTGCTCGCCGTCGGGGCAACCGTCGGCATCGGCAAAGCCCGCGTCGAGGAAGTGCTCGCGATGGTCGGCCTCACCGAGGTCGCCCACAAGCCTGCCGGAGGATTCTCCCTCGGCATGGGGCAACGGCTTGGGATCGCGGTCGCATTGCTGGCCGATCCGGCCGTGCTAATCCTTGATGAGCCGGTCAACGGCCTGGACATCGACGGCATCCAATGGGTTCGTGCCCTGCTCACCGACTTCGCCGTGGAGGGCCGGACGATCCTGCTCTCCTCGCACCTGATGAGCGAGATGCAACTGGTCGCGGACCACTTGCTCGTTATCGGGCAGGGGCGGTTGCTGGCCGACACGTCGATGTCCGACTTCATCCACCACACCTCCCACGGCGAGGCGGTCGAGGTCACCTCGCCGGACGCCGGAGCACTCATGCCGCTCCTGGCTGCGGACGGCGTGGTTATCACCTCCACTGACGCTTCTCGGTTCACCGCCACGGGAGTCTCGTCGGACGTGGTCGGCGATCTGGCCGCAGTCCACGGACTGCGCCTGCATAACCTCACCACCGTCACCGCCTCCCTCGAAGAGGCGTACCTCGAACTCACTCGTGACAAGGTCGAATACGTCGGCGGGAGTCGCCTCGCGATGGCCGCATGACCGTACGGCACCAGCCGCATTCCGACACTCTGACCACATTTCACCAGCTCACATCTCCAAAAAAGGAACATCACCATGACTAACCAAACCAACCCCACTGTCCACTCGGCATTCGACGACCGAGCCCACGCAGAGCGGCCCGCAGCTGACTCGCCCGCCGTCATGTCTGCGGCCCTCACCCGCACGCGGGTTGCGACTCACAAACAAACTTTCGCCCGGGGCCTCGTCTCGGAATGGATCAAGCTGCGCAGCGTCAAGAGCACCTGGATCGGGGCAGGAGCCTTCGGTGTTGTGCTCGTCGGCTTCGCGGCACTGGGCGCTCTGCTGACCAGCTCTGCCGCCGGGGCAGGACCGCAGATGACCGATCCGCTTTCGACCGTCCTCATGGGGGCGAACCTCGCCGTTCTCGTTCTCGGCGCGCTGGGCGCCCTGGCCGGTGCTCGCGAGTTTGGGTCAAGAATGATCACCACCACGACCGTCGCTGTGCCCCGCCGGTGGAAAGTCGTTGTCGCCAAGGCCACGGTTCTCACGGCGGTGATCCTGCCCGTATCGCTGATCGGCGTGTTCGGCGCATACGCCCTCGGCATGCCGATCCTCGGTGCACACGGCGCAACGACTGTCGCACTCACGGACCCCGGCGTTCTCACGTCGTTGGTGGGAATGGCAGGCTATCTGACGGCCATCGCGCTCATCGGGTTCGGGCTGGGCATGCTATTTCGTGGCACCACTGGAGCCATCGCCGGGATCATCGGCGGTGTTCTGATTCTCCCGATGCTGCTCGGCTCCCTCCTGCCCGACTCCTGGGACGTCGTGCTCCAGTTCCTGCCCACGTCGGCAGCGTCAGCGTTCACCGTAGTCGCAGGGTCCGGTGGAATGGTGCTCAGTGCCGCAGCCGGGGTAGTCGTGCTGGTCGGCTGGGTGCTCGCTGCCGTAGGCGGAGCAGGAGTCTCCTATGTCCGCCGCGACGTGTAGGTGCACTCCTCGACACCAGCGTGACAGTCCGCCCGGCGCTCGCTGTGTGACCGTTCAGCGGTAGCGAGTTCGCGGATGCGAAAACTAGTCCCCGGTGTGTAGGCACCGGGCGCCAGTTTCCGTCTCTCGTCCGAGCGCCAAGGCCGACCGGCTTGCCTGCCAAGCCGAGTGCGAAGGGGGAGTGGGCGATGGGTCTGGCCATGTGGACACGGTCCGACGGGACTGTGGGGCTGTTGCGGTATGGTGTCCCCACGATGGTCATCCCGCCGGAGGAGAAGAGTCTGCTGGGTAACCGCCCCGGAGCGGGTGGTGGCGGTGGCCGACTCTGACTGCCGGGTGGCGACGAACTACCTCGCACCTTTGACGGACATCCGGCCCGCCCGTGACAAGGAATACATCGCTACGAATCAGGCCGCTCTCGACCGGCTGGTCGCCGCGGCCGAGTCTTGGTAGTGTCGAGTCGCCCCGGTAAGAGGGTCAGAGCCAAGGCTGACCCAGTCATGCGTAGACTTCTGTGGATTCAGCCGGTCTCGAACCGACGACCTCTTCCTTGTAAGGGAAGCGCTCTACCAACTGAGCTATGAATCCGCCGCCCTCAGCGCCGTCCGTTTTTCGGGCGGACGACCTTGTGGGCAGACCAATCTTTCGACACCGAGGTGGTGGTTGTCAAGCTCAGGCCCGCGGCAACCACCCCCTCGTTGAGATCGGACTGGGTGACGTGGCCCGGGCGGCCGATTTTGGGGGTGAGAACCCACAGGAAACCCGCTGGTCCGAGGTCGCGGAGCGAGTCGATGAGGACATCCATCACGTCACCGTCGTCCTGGCGGAGCCAGAGGAGTACGGCGTCCACCGCCTCCGGAGACTCCTCCACCAAGTCCGCGTCGATCGCCGTCATGACGGCCTGGCGGATCTCCTCGTCAGCGTCGTCATACCAACCGATTTCCTCGACGACCATACCTTTCTTCAAACCGACATGGTGGACGGCCGTCTCCTCGACGGGCCCCGTTAGGCTCACCGTACCTCTCCTTTTCCTCGCATAGACACAATCTACGCGATTCACTCCTCAGATGCGGAATCGGAATGGGCAACAAGCGGCGAGTCGGCCGAAACATTGCCCAGGTCGTACATCTCGTACGCCCGCGCGGGGCTGTCCGGGGGTACCTCGCCCGCCGCCGCGAGCCGCTGCAGCGCCTTGACGGCGATGGAAGCCGCGTCGATCCGGAGCCAGCGGCGCGCGGCGGCCCGGGTGTCCGAGAAGCCGAAACCGTCGGCCCCGAGGGCGGCGAAGTCCGCCTCGACCCAGGGGGCGATCTGGTCCTGGACGGCCCGCATGAAGTCGGAGACGGCGATCACGGGGCCAGGGCGGCCGGCCAGACGCTGGACAACGTACGGCACACCCGCCGTACCACCGTGCATCAGCGGTGCCTCCGCTTCCAGCGCGTCCCGCCGCAACTCGTTCCAGCTTGTCACTGACCAGACATCGGCGTCGACACCGAAGTCGCGCGCGAGCAGGGTCTGGGCGCCGAGGGCCCACGGTACGGCGACACCCGACGCCAGTAACTGCACGCGCGGCCGGTTCGACGCCGGCGCCTCCGCCAGCAGGTACATCCCGCGCCGGATCCCTTCGGCATCCACACCCGTCGGCTCGGCCGGCTGGACCATCGGCTCGTTGTAGACCGTCAGGTAGAAGATGACGTTCTGCGGGTTCTCCCCGTACATCGTCGCGAGCCCGTGTTCCATGATGTAGGCGATCTCGTACGCGTACGCCGGGTCGTAGTGCCGGATGGCCGGGTTGGCCGACGCCAGCAGCGGGCTCTGCCCGTCGGCGTGCTGCAGGCCCTCGCCGGTCAGCGTGGTCCGCCCGGCGGTCGCGCCGATGAGGAAGCCGCGCGCCAACTGGTCGGCGGCCGCCCAGATCTCGTCGCCGGTACGCTGGAAGCCGAACATCGAGTAGAAGACGTAGACCGGTACCATGGTGAGCCCGTGCGTCGCGTACGAACTGCCGGCGGCGATGAAGGCCGCCACCGAGCCGGCCTCGTTGATGCCCGTGTGCAGGATCTGCCCGGAGGTCGCCTCGCGGTACGCGAGCATGAGGTCGTTGTCGACCGGGGTGTACTGCTGGCCGTGCGGGTTGTAGATCTTGATCGTCGCGAAGAAGGAGTCCATGCCGAAGGTGCGGGCCTCGTCCGGGATGATCGGTACCACGTGTTTCCCGAACTCCCGGCTCCGGATGAGGTCCTTGAGCAGCCGGACCCACGCCATCGTCGTCGCCACCGGGAGGGTGCCCGAGCCGCCCTTCGTCACCGCGTACGCCGACGCGTCCGGCAGCGGCAGTGGCTTGGGCGCCACCCGCCGTTCCGGGATGAAGCCGCCGAGGATCCGGCGACGCTCGAGCAGGTACCGGATGCGGTCGTCGGCGAAGCCGGGGTGGAAGTACGGCGGGAGGTAGGGGTCCGCCTCCAGCACCGCGTCGCTGATGGGGACGTGCAGCCGGTCGCGGAAGCCCTTGAGGTCGTCCAGCGCCAGCTTCTTCATCTGGTGGGTGGCGTTGCGCCCGGCGAAGTGCGAACCGAGGAAGTACCCCTTGATCGTGTGGGCGAGGATCACCGTCGGCGCGCCGTTCGGCTCGCTGGCCTTCGCATAGGCGGCGTACACCTTCTTGTAGTCGTGGCCGCCCCGGGTCAGGCGCCAGATGTCGTCGTCGCTCCAGTCCGCGACCATGGCGGCGGTCCGGGGGTCGCGGCCGAAGAGATGCTGCCGGACGTACGCCCCGTCGTTGGCCTTGAAGGTCTGGAAGTCGCCGTCGGGGACGGTGTTCATCAGGTTGACGAGCGCGCCGGAGGAGTCGGCGTCGAGCAGCCGGTCCCAGCCGGAGCCCCAGACGACCTTGATCACGTTCCAGCCGGCCCCGGAGAAGAAGCCCTCCAGTTCCTGGACGATCTTGCCGTTGCCGCGCACCGGGCCGTCGAGGCGCTGCAGGTTGCAGTTGACGATGAAGGTGAGGTTGTCCAGACCCTCGTACGCCGCAAACTGGATGAGGCCCCGCGACTCGGGTTCGTCCATCTCGCCGTCGCCGAGGAAGGCCCAGACCCGCTGGCCGGACGTGTCCTTGAGGCCGCGGTTCTGGAGGTACCGGTTGAACGAGGCCTGGTAGATCGCGTTCATCGGCCCGAGCCCCATCGAGACCGTCGGGAACTCCCAGAAGTCGGGCAGGCGGCGCGGGTGGGGGTACGAGGGGAGGCCGCGAACGCCGTCGCCGGCGTGGCTCATCTCCTGGCGGAACCCGTCGAGGTCGTCGGCGGAGAGACGGCCCTCGAGGTACGCCCGCGCGTACATCCCCGGTGAGGTGTGGCCCTGGAAGTAGACCTGGTCGCCGCCGCCCGGGTGGTCCTTGCCCCGGAAGAAGTGGTTGAGGCCAACCTCGTACAGCGTCGCCGAGGAGGCGTACGACGAGATGTGCCCGCCGACGCCGATGCCGGGCCGCTGGGCGCGGTGGACCATGATGGCGGAGTTCCAGCGCAGCAGGCGACGGTACCCCCGTTCAAGGTCGATGTCGCCGGGGTACGGTGGTTCCTCGTTCGCCGGGATCGTGTTGATGAAGTCGGTGGTGCGCAGCCCGGGTACGGCCACGTGGCGGTCGCGGGCCCGCTCCATGAGACGCGCCATGATGTAGCGCGCCCGTTCGGAACCGCCGTCGCGGATGAGCCCGTCCAGGGAGTCAAGCCACTCCTCAGTTTCGGCGGGATCGTGGTCCGTGCCCCGCAGGGGGACTCCGGAGATGATAGGGGATGTACGTTCTTGGGGAATCATGGCCAGCCTTTCTTGAG
>JAIRVA010000040.1 GCA_031254155.1 Propionibacteriaceae bacterium | reverse complement strand
ATGTTCGACATCATGGAAGTGGCAGCGGCCACCCGACTCGTGGCTAGCGCGACGGCGCCACCGATTGACCGGCTGCGCGCGGCCGCGTGGTTGCGCCTGGTTGCGGAGGCGGCCGAGGTCCAGGTGGTGGCTGACTTGGCCCACACGATGGGGTGGGACCGGGACCACCTCGACTACGAGTTTGAACCGGATGAGCGGGGTTGGCGGATGATCCGCATGGGTCACGACGGGACGCCCCTGGTCGACGAGACCCTGCCCCTGGAGGTCGCCTGCGCCCGGCAGACGTCGGTCGGGGTGGCGACCGAGCTGATCCGCGATATCGTCGATCTGGACACGCTCTTCCCCGAGACCTGGGCGGCGGTGCAAGCACACCGGGTCCAGGTCTGGCAGGCGCGGCGCGTCGCCCACACGGCGGGAGTCTACGACCTGACGCCGGCGGAGGCCCAAGCCGTGGATCAACGGGTCGCGCCTCTGCTCGGCCGGATCGGTGTGAAGCGGGTCACCAACCTCGTCACCGCCGCCGTGTTGGAAATTGCCCCGGACAAGGCACGGGACGAGGCCAGGCGCTGCGACGCCGCCCGGCGGGTCGACCTGCACACGGCGGTCGTCGACAACGGGACGACGTACGTGGAAGCGTGTGTCGACACTGCCGACGCCAGCCAACTCGAGGCCTCGCTGAACCGCCTCGCCGACGTTCTTCGTCACCAGGGGGACACGAGCGACCGGGATCACCGCCGGGCGACCGCCCTGGGGATCCTCGCCACACCGCTCCGCGCCCTCGCGCTGCTCGCCCCGGATCACGCCGGGCCCGCCCTGACTCCGGCCCTCGTCGCCGCCGGGATGCCCAGTGCCACGGTCTATGTCCACCTCGCGGAAGCGAACCTCGCCGCCGGCGAAGGTGTCGCCCGGGTGGAACAGTTGGGGCCCGTGCTCGTCGACCGGTTGGCCGCGATCATCGGAGCGGCCAGGATCCGGGTGACCCCGGTGATCCGGATCGGCGGGGCCGAACCGGTGGTCGACCAGTACGAGATCCCGCAATCCATCCGCGACGCGGTCGTGCTGCGGGACGGCTGGGAGGTCTTCCCATACTCCTCCCGCGAGGCCCGGCGCCTCGACGCCGACCACACTAGACGGTTGATTCCAAGGGCTGTGTGGCCGGATCACGCTCGGGGTGTGGTCTGGCCAGGCCGGTGAGGGAGGCAGGCTGGACGCCTGTCGACCGAAACGGAACGCCGCCAGGGCGCATCCTGGGCGCGAGATGGCCGCGCATGGCTTGGAATCAACCGTCTAGGGCCTACCGCGCCGGCTCACCCGGCCAGACCCGGCCCTCTAACTTGGGCCCGCTGAGCCGTCGGAGCCACCGGGCGAAAACCCACCACCCCGGATGGGTCCTCAACCAACCCGCACCCGGGGTCTTCGAATGGCGCACCGGGCTTGGCCAACGTTTCCGCGTCGGTCCGGACGGGACCACCCGCTTACCACCAGGGTAACCTGTCGCTCACAGGCAGACTTGGGAAACCGGCAGGCCGGAGTTGGCACCGATGTCAAGGCCGGACGGTCGTACCCCGGCCTGGAACAGTTCCAGCCCCACGGCGGCGATCATGGCGCCGTTGTCCGTACATAGCCCTGGCCGCGGCCGCCGCAGCGTGATCCCGGCCTGTTCGCAGCGCAACGCCAGCAGGGTCCGCAACCGCGAGTTGGCCGCCACTCCCCCGCCGAGCAGCAGGGTGTCGATCCCGTACACCCCGCACGCGTCCACCGCTTTCGCGGTCAGCACATCGACCACCGCCTCCTGGAAGCTCGCCGCGACATCGGCGACATTGACCTCCTCACCGTCGCGGCGGCGCAACTCGACCCAGCGCGCGACCGCGGTTTTCAGCCCGGAGAAGGAGAAATCGAAGCGGTGTTTTTCCAGATCGTGGCGAGCGGTCAGCCCGCGCGGGAACGCCGCCGCCGTCGCCAGCCCCGCCTGGGCGAGGTGATCAATGATGGGTCCGCCTGGGTAGCTGAGCCCGAGCAGGCGGGCGACTTTGTCGTACGCCTCCCCGGCGGCGTCGTCGATGGTCGCCCCGATCTCCTCCACGTCACGGACAATGTTGCCGATCCGCAGGATGCTCGTGTGCCCCCCCGAGACGAGCAGCGCCATGACCGGCTGGGGTAACGGGCCGTGTTCGAGCATGTCGACGCCGACGTGTCCGACCAAGTGGTTGACGCCGTAGAGCGGTTTGCGGAGGGCGTACGCCAGCGCCTTGGCCGCGGACAACCCGACCACGAGCGAACCCATGAGGCCCGGCCCCGCCGTGACCGCGATCGCGTCCACCTCCGCGAGGTCGACGTCCGCCTTCTCAATGGCGCGGTTCAGTGTCGGCGCGATGGCCTCGAGGTGAGCGCGGGACGCGATCTCCGGTACGACACCCCCGAACCGGACGTGCTCCTCGACCGAACTGGCGATCTCGTTGGCGAGCAACTCGTACCCCCGTACGATACCGACGCCCGTTTCGTCGCAGCTCGACTCGATACCCAGAATCAATGGTTCTGCCATAACTCTCCCTTCGCTGCTCCGATCACCCGGCGGTAGACCCAGGCGTCATCGCCAGGCCCGTAATAGTCCCGGCGCTTGTCAACCGGCTGGAATCCCAGCGCCCGGTACAACGCGAGGGCCGGCTCGTTCGTCGCCGACACCTCCAGAAAGGCCTCCGCCGCCCCCTCGCCCGCCGCCCAGGCGAGTCCCCACTCGGTGAGCGTCCGGCCGAGCCCCTGCCGCCTGGCCGCCGGAGCCACGATCACCCGCCGGACCTCGGCCACGTCCGCCACGCAGGACATCGCCACCACTCCGTCGCCGTCCCCAGTGACACCCACGCACTGCCTCTCAAGCTCGTCGGTCCACGACGCTTCCGACCAGCCGTGGGTGAAGGCGCCCGCTTCAAGAGCCATGATGCCGGGCAGATCCGCCGCCCGGGCCCGCCGGATGTCACGACCGGTCACGGCCGGTCCCGGGCAGGACAGATTTGGTGCCCTTCGACACCGCGGCGTCGGCGTGACGAAGGTACAAGGGTTCGGGGCCGGCATCGGGCAACTGTTCGGCGTAGGCAGCCAGGACGCCCGCGTTGATCCCCGCGATCGGCCCGACATCCTCCAGGCGGGGCCATTGGGAAGCGAACCGGTCGACCCGCACCCCGAGCTTGATGGCCAGGAAGGAGTCCATACCCCCGCCAGCTTGGGGATACACCAGAGTGCCGGGTCCCACGCAGGGCAGCGCCCGCACGGACCCCGGCACCGAGACGTACGGTCCTGCCGTACGTTGTCCGTACGGGTTGTACACCGCCCAGTAGAGCTCTTTCCGGCGGGCGTCCGTACACGCGACGAAATCGGTCAGGGGCGAGGTCAGCGCCCAGCCCACACCGATCACATCGAGACTGCACACCCGGCGCAGCGGGATCCCACCGACGCCCGCCAACATCTCGGCAGCGGCGATCCCGACCCGCAGCCCGGTGAACGGGCCGGGGCCCATCCCGACCGCAATGGCCGACACCTGGGCGAGGGTGACCGCCGAGCGCCGCAGCAAGGCTTCGATAGTCGGCATCAACAACTCGACGTGGCTGCGGGAATCCCCCGCCCACATCGCGTCGATCACCTCGCCGTCGCGGGCGAGACCCACGGCGACCTGCGTCGAGGTGTCGATGCCGAGTACCAGTTCACCCACGGTCGTACCCTCCGGCATCCGCGAGAACGTCACGGCCCATGTCCGCGTTGACAAGGTCTTCCCAGTCCGCGATGAGCCGCCG
>JAIRVA010000010.1 GCA_031254155.1 Propionibacteriaceae bacterium | reverse complement strand
GCGCGGGCTACCAGATCGCCGGTCGCACCTTCGCCGTCGGTGACCGGGACGTGCCCGGCCTGGGCCTGCTGGACGTGACCACGCGGCGGGGCCCGGTCCGCGCAGTGGGGGAGATCCTCACGCGCTGGACGAAGCCGGACGGCACCGAGTCGGCGATCACGGGCTTCGAGAATCACGGCGGTTACACCACGCTCGGCCCGGCCGCCACCCCGTTGGCCCGGGTCGAAAAGGGTGTCGGCAATGCGAATGATGGTACGGAGGGCGCGGTCCAGGGAACCGTGATCGGGACGTACCCCCACGGCCCCGTCCTGGCCCGCAACCCGGAACTGGCCGACTACCTGCTCGAACTCGCCCTCCGCCGCTCGCTCGACCCCCTGCCCAGCCCCGAAATTGACGAACTCCGCCGCCAGCGTTTTGAGGCCATCCGCCGGGCCCACTGGGGGTGACAGGGAGGGTACGTCAAGGTCAGCCAGCGATCTCGCGGACCCAGCCGTCCTCCTCGGCGTGGAAACCCATGCGGGTGAGGTACCCGTGTTCGCGCTCCGGCGGGCTCACAACGCGCAACCGGGTGAGGCCGTGTTGGGCGAAGATCCCGGAGTGGCCGTAGACAAACTCGCCGGGCGTGAAGTCGCGGAAGCGCGTACTCACCCAGTCCAGTACCACGTCGGCCTCCGTACCCTGCCGGGGCCGGACGACAACCATGCCCACGGTCTCGCTGCCGCGGACCACCAGGAATGCGCAACATCCGCTGTCGACCTCATCGGGCGTGAAACCCGGTGTCGAGGCGGCCATGTCCGTCGCGTTCTGGGCCAGCAGATGATCGAGGTACGGGTCGTTGGGACTGACCTCGAGGACCTCGTACGCTGCTGCTGAGTGCCGCTCGCGGTTCAGGCGTACGAGCCAATAGATGTTGATAAGGCAGATGGCACCGTTCATGGCGACGAAGGGCCAGATGCCAAGGATGGCGTTGTAGGCGGTCGCGATCACCGAACCGGTCAGGTTGAGCCAGCGGAAGCGCAGGACGCGGGCCTGCGTCAACGACAGCACCACCAGCCCCGAGCCGATCCACCCACCGATTTGCAGCCACACCATGACCTCTCCTTGTCTGTCCGCCATCTCGGCTCCGTGTCCGTCCGCCATCTCGGCTCCGCCACCCTCACCTTAGTCGATATGCGAGAGCCTTTACTGGTTGTCACCGTTCTGGAGTTGGGAGTGGATGTTCCACGAACCGGCTTGTCGTGTCTTGGTTTGCCCGCAAAAGGCACTAGACTACGGAATTGGAATAATGTGCAAGCTTGCTGCACGGATGTAGTAACGAGCAGAGAAAAAAGCGCGTGACAAATAGGTCTCACCGTGATACGTTACTCATAGTGCATTATTCCTTGTCAAAGACTAGGACGGAGAAGGAAGGTCATGGACTGGCACGATCACTATACACAACATCTGATGACAGCTGAGCAGGCTGTCAAGCTCATCTCCTCGGGTGATCGCGTGGTGTTGGGGCATGCCTGCGCCGACCCGAGTGCGTTGGTGGCCGCCATGGTGGCCAATGCCGACGCCTACGAGAATGTCGAGGTGCTCCACATGCTGCCGATGGGCCCGTCGCACTACTGCGATCCGGGGATGGAGGCGCATTTCCGCCACAACTCGGCCTTCGCCGGCGGTTCCACCCGGCGGGCGATCAACGAGGCGCGGGCGGACTTCACCCCGGTCTTCTTCTCGCGGTTCCCCGATCTCATCCGGAAAACGTTGGTACCGGATGTGACGATGCTTCACCTCTCGCCGCCCGACGCGCACGGTTACTGCTCGTACGGCCTGGCCGTCGACTACACCAAGCCGGCCGCCGAAGCCGCCCGGATCGTGATCGCCCAGGTCAACCCCAACATGCCGCGGGTTCTCGGCGACTGCATGATCCACGTCACCGACCTCGACGCCATCGTGGAGGTCGACGACCCGGTCATCGAACTCGGCCCGCCCACGCTGACCGATGTCGAAATGGGGATCGGTCAGAACTGTGCCAGCTTGGTCAACGACGGGGACACTCTGCAACTGGGTATCGGGGCGATCCCGGACGCCGTCCTGCGGTTCCTGACCGGGAAAAAGGATCTGGGCATCCACTCCGAAATGTTCTCCGACGGCGTCGTCGAGTTGATTGAGCAGGGCGTGATCAACAACTCCAAAAAGACCCTTCACAAGGGTCAATGCGTCGCAACATTCCTCATGGGGACCCGGAAGCTCTACGACTACGTGCACGACAACCCGGCCGTCTACATGGCGCCGGTGGACTACACGAACAACCCGGTGGTGATCGGGGCGAACGACAACCTGGTGAGCATCAACTCTTGTGTCCAGGTCGACCTCCAGGGCCAGGTTGTGTCCAGTTCCGCCGGGCTGAAGCAGATTTCCGCCATCGGCGGACAGGCCGATTTCGTGCGCGGCGCCGCGATGAGCCGGGGCGGGCGGGCGATCATGGCCTTCCCGTCGATGGCCAAGGGCGGGATTTCCAAGGTCATCCCGGTCATCGACCCGGGATCGTCCGTGTCGACTTCTCGCGAGGATGTCGACTATCTGGTCACCGAGTACGGTATCGCGCAGCTGGCGGGGCAGACCCTGCGCGAACGGGCTCGCCGGATCATCGCGATCGCGCACCCGGACGCCCGGGAGAGCCTGGCGGCTGAGTACGCCCGTCGCTACGGGGAAACCCTGTAGACCCATTAACCTCGAATCGGCGCCCGCCTGGCCCTGGCCAGACGCCGAGTCCAAGACGCGAACCGCGCGCGGGGCACCGCGGTACACGCCACCTCATGACGGTGGACCGCCTCACCACCGGACCAACCCCTGAGGCAGGAGATCTCAATACCACATACAACGTCCCTATGGGACAGACTGGAGTATACAATGCCTTTCCAATTGTCTGATGAGCAACAGCTGACGCAAAGCTCGGTCCGCGAGTTTGCGGAGGCTGAAGTCCTCCCGATCGCGGTTGAAGTCGACCGCAACCACCGTTTCCCCGAGGAGACGGTGCCGAAGCTCGGGGAGATGGGCCTGCTCGGCATGCTGATCCCCGAGGAGTACGGCGGCTCGGGCATGGACCCCCTGAGCTACAACATCGCGATTGAGGAACTCAGCCGCTGCTGCGCGACGACGGGCGTCCTGGTGGAAGCCCACTCGTCGCTCTGCAGCTGGCCAATCGTCCATTACGGTACGGAGGAGCAGAAGCGGAAGTACCTCCCCGACCTGGCTTCCGGTGCCAAGCTCGGCGCCTTCGGCCTGACCGAGCCCAACGCCGGCTCGGACGCCGGGGGAACCCAGACCACCGCAGTCCGTGACGGCGATGAGTTCATCCTCAACGGCCAGAAGGTCTTCATCACCAACGGCGGGTACGCCGGGACGTTCGTGGTCTTCGCGCGCAGTACGGACGCGCCGGGCACCCGCGGGGTGTCGGCCTTCATCGTTGAGCGCGACACCCCGGGCTTCACCGTGGCCCCGCCGGAGGACAAGCTCGGCATCTGCGGCTCCTCGACGACGCCGCTGTTCTTCGACAACGCCCGGATCCCGGCCGCCAACTTGCTCGGCGAAGAGGGCAAGGGCTTCCATGTCGCGATGGCCACGCTCGACGGCGGTCGTACCGGTATCGCGGCGCAGGGCGTCGGCATCGCCCAGGCCGCGTTCGAGGAGGCCGTGAAGTACGCGAAGGAGCGCGTCCAGTTCGGCGCTCCGATCGCGAAGCTGCAGGCCATCCAGTGGATGATCGCCGACATGGCGACCGATATCGAGGCTGGCCGCCTGCTCGTCTACCAGGCCGCCGACCTTGAGGGCCGCGGCGAGCCCCACGGCAACGCGTCCGCCATGGCCAAGCTGTACTGCGGCCAGATGGCCACCCGCGTGACCAACGAGGCCATCCAGGTCCACGGTGGCGTCGGCTACACCGCCGCGTACTCGGCCGAGCGCCACTACCGCGACGCCAGGATCATCGGGATCTACGAGGGTACGAACGAGATCCAGCGCCTGGTCATCTCCCGCAACTATCTCAAGTGACAAGGGGTAATTCATGAAAATTGTCGTAGCATACCAGTGGGCGCCTGATCCCCAGGAGGCAACTGTGGGTGAGAGCGGCACGGTGGACTTCAGCCGGGCGAAGCCGGCCATGTCCGACTACGACGCGACCGCGATCGAAGTCGGTCGTGCGGTCGCGTCGGCTGCCGGGGCGAGCCTCGTGGGCGTCACTGTCGGCGGGGCGAGTGTCGCCCAGCCGGTCGCCACCAAGGCTGCCCTCTCGCGGGGGTTGGATGAGGTGGTCGTCGTGTCCGATCCCGCCTTCGAGAGCGCCGGTACCCTGCCCGTGGCGACAGTGCTCGCCCAGGTCGTGCAAGGATTGGGGGATGTCGCCCTCGTCATCGCGGGCGACACCTCCATCGACAACGGGGCCAGGTTGCTCCCGCCGGTCCTCGGCGCGCTCCTGGGCTGGCCGGTCCTGACCGACGTCCAGACCCTGCAGTTCGACGGTACGGCGGCCACGGCCGCCCGGACCCTGCCCGAAGGCGTCCAGACCCTCAGCCTCACCGGTCCGGCGGTCATCGCCGTGTCGGCGGACTCGGCCAAGCCGAAGGCGCCGGGTATGAAGGATGTTCTGGCGGCGGGCAAGAAGCCCGTGACGGTCAAGTCCGCGGCCGACGTCGGCGGCGCCCCCGCTCCCGAGGGTGTGGTCCGTTCGACGGCGAAGCCTTCCGGACCGGCCCGGAAGGGCATCAAGATCGACACCACCGATCCCGCTGCCGCGGCAGCCGAACTGTTGTCCGCTCTCCGCGCCGCTGGCGCTCTCAGCTAGAAAGGAAGACACATGAACACATATGTACTAGTTGCTGACAGTCCAGCCGTGTCGGAGCTGGTGGCCTCGGCTGCCAAGCTCGGGCGGCCGGTGGTCGCCGTCGTCGTTGGCCCCGAATCGGTGGCCAAGGCCGTCGCGGCCCCCGGGGTTGACAAGGTGCTCTGGGTGTCGGAGGCCGCCGGTCAGGCTGCCGAGGCGTTCGCCCCGGCGGTGGCCGACCTGGTGGCCGCCGATCCGGGCGTCGTGTTCGCCGGCCGCAAGCCCGCCGAGCGGGTGTTGCTGGGCGCCGTGGCGGCTCGTCTCGGCGCCCCGGTTGTGGCCGGAGCGACCGCGGTCGCCGCCGAGGGTGGGACCACCGTGGTGACCCACGGTACGTACGGCGGGATCGCCGTGGCGACCGTGGCGTACGACGGTCCGGTCGTCCTGGTCGGCGATGGTGGCGGCGCGCTCGCCGGTGGCGGTACGGCCGCCATTGAGGCGGTCGCGGCCACACCGGGTCCGATCAGTGTCGTCTCTCTCGCCCCGAGTACGGTCGAAGCCGTCGATCTGGCGGGGGCGGCGCGCGTGGTGAGCGTCGGACGCGGGCTGAAGTCGGCGGACGATCTGCCGCTGCTGGCGGGCCTGGCGAAGGCACTCGGCGCGGAACTGGGGTGCTCCCGGCCCGTCGCCGAGAGCCTCGAGTGGCTGCCGAAGGACCACTACGTCGGGATCTCCGGCCAGCACATCGCCCCGGACTTCTACCTCATGGTGGGCATCTCCGGGCAGATCCAGCACATGGGCGGCTGCCGGGGTGCGAAGTTGATCGTCTGCATCAACACCGACAAGGACGCGCCCGTCATGCATCAGGCCGACTACGTCCTGCAGGGCGACCTGTACGATCTCGTACCCGCCATCACGGCGGCAGTGTAAAGGGGGTGCCATGGCTGACGAACCGGATTTTGATGTCATTGTGATCGGGGCCGGCGTAGCCGGTACCGTGACGGCGTACTTGCTCGCCCAGCAGGGGCTGTCGGTGGTGCTGATCGAACGTGGTGAAGCGCCAGGCTCGAAGAACTTCTCCGGCGGCATCATGTACTGCACGGCCATGAAGTCGGTCTTCCCGAACTTCCTGGATGAAGCCCCCGTCGAGCGGCTGATCGACCGGAACGAGATCGTGTTCCTGAACGCGGACTCGTGGGTCGGGATCGACTACGGCGACCGGCGCCTCGCGAAGGCGGGTACTGCGGTCACGGTCTTGCGGGCTCACGTCGACGCCTGGCTGGCCGAACAGGCCGAGGCGGCTGGCGCCATGGTGATGCCGGGCGTGAAGGTGGACGCGCTGCTCAAAGAGGGCAGCCGCATCGTTGGCGTCAAGGCTGGCGAGGACGAGTTGCGGGCGCGGGTGGTCGTGGCCGCCGACGGCGTCAACTCGTTCATCGCCCGCGACGCCGGTCTGCGGCCCAAGCCGGCGACCGACCAGCAGGCGCTGGGGGTCAAGGCCCTCTTCAAGCTGGACCGGGCGGTGATCGAGGACCGGTTCGGCCTCGACGGCAACCGCGGCGTGGCCTACTCCCTGGTCGGCGATTGCAGCCAGGGCGTCGGCGGCGGTGGTTTCGTGTACACCAACAAGGAAACCTTGTCGGTCGGCCTCGTCCTGCGCCTCGATGACCTCGTCAAGAAGGGGAAACGGTCGACGGATGTGTTCGACCACTTCCTCGAGCACCCGTTGGTGGACGCGATGGTCCGCGGCGGGGAGTTGATCGAGTACGGCTCGCACCTGGTCAACGAGGGGGGCGAGAAGATGATGGGCCAGATCGTGTTCGACGGCCTGGTCCTCGTCGGCGACGCCTCCGGTCTCACGCTCAACACCGGCCTGACGGTGCGGGGCATGGACCTGGCCACCGGGGCGGCGATCGCCGCCGCCAAGGGGATCGCCGAGGCCATCGCCAAGGGCGACACCAGCGCGACGGGCCTCGCGGCGTACAAGCGGGAACTGGACGCGTCCTTCGTGGGCCAGGACATGCACACGTACGCCAAGGCGCCGCACTTCCTGGAGAACGAGCGCATGTACGGCCAGTACGGGCAACTGATGGCCGACGTACTGCACGAGGTGTTCTGCCTCGACACGACGCCGCGCAAGCACCTGCTGCCGACCGCGCGGGGTGTCCTGAAGCAGTCCGGTATCAAGCTGACCCGGTTGGGCAAAGACGGTATGGAAGGAGTGAGGGCGCTATGAAGCTACCACCAGTGGCGGAACGCCTCGGGCGCAACCGTTTCATCATCAACGAGGGTAATCCTCACATCGTCGTCAACCAGGCGGTGGCCAAGGCGACCGGGACGGCGGAGCGCATCATCGCGGTCTGTCCGGCCCACGTCTACTCGCTGGCCGAAGACGGTACCGTGTCGGTCGAGTTCGCCGCCTGTCTGGAGTGCGGCACCTGCTTCGAGGTCGCCTCGGAGGGTGCGCTCTCCTGGGTCTATCCCGAGGGCGGTTTCGGAGTCCAGTTCCGCGACGGCTAGACCGTTGCCGGTTCCCTAGGGAAGTGCTGATCTATGCTGTGTCGTCAGCCGGGCGTCAGGCGGGATGAGATACGGCTACTACATGTTGTAAGTGGACTGGACGTCCACCGCAACATGTAGTAGGCGTAGATCGCC
>JAIRVA010000356.1 GCA_031254155.1 Propionibacteriaceae bacterium | reverse complement strand
CCCGCCCCACGACGCCGCCGTGAACGTCGCGAGCACCCCCACATAAGCGGTCGACGCGGGGAACGGGCACAGGTTCGTCCGGCCCGCCCCCACCGTCGCCGCCGCCACCGCATCCGCCGTCAACTGGGCGGTGGTGACGGTGGTGATGGTCACGATGCCGTTGGCGTCGACGGTCATGGTTTTGTTGCCCGCGGTGTCGTAGACGGTGAGGCCGGTCGTGTCGAGTTTCACGCCGCGGTTCGCGGTGGCGACGGTTTGGATGGTCGCACCGGTGATGGTTTTCCCGTCGACCGCGGTCGCGGTGAGTTTGGTGGCGTCGATGGCGCCCGCGGTGATCTTGTCGGCGGTGATGGCGCTGGCAGCGATTTTCGCTGTCGTGATCGCACCGTCGACGATGAGTTCCCCGGCAGCCATCTGGCGCAGCACGGGTTCGGTGAACCACACGGCGCCAGTAGCCGTGGTTTCAGCGGCGAGGCCGAACAGCAGGTACGGCGACTCGCCCTGGGCCGTGGTGACGGTGAACGTACCTTGGACGAGACTCCACGTGTCCTTCGTGATCACCGCCGTGTTCTGCACACTGCCCTGGTCGGTGGACGCGCTACCCCCGGCGTTGGAGGCGGACAGTTTGACGGATACGCCTTTCGCGGGGATGTCGGTGTCCGAACGGGCGTAGACGAGGACCTGGTAGGTCGCTCCGGCTTTCCCCCGGGGTGCGGCCGTGTTCGAACTGGCGGTGCCGTACCAGGTGAGGCGTTGCGTGGTGGCGGCCGGGAATTTCAGGGACGCGTATCCGGCCGACCGGATGGTCGCCGTGTCGCGGGTCCACGTGGAGGTCCAGCCGGTGGTGGTGAACACGGGGTCGGGCAGCATGTTCGAGGTCGACCCGATGACGAGTTTGTCGGTGGTGACGCTGCGGGCGGCGATCTTGTCGCCGGTGATCGTCTGGGCGGCAAGTTCGGCAGCGGTGATCGTCCCGGCGGTGATCTTCCCGGCGGTGACCGCGCCCGCCGCCAACTGGGCGGTGGTGACCGCCCCGGCGGCAAGTTCGGCAGCGGTGATCGTCGCGGCCGCGATTTTCGCCGCGGTGACCGCGCCGGCGGACAGGTGGTCGGTGGTGACCGCGCCGGTCGTGATTTTCGTGGCGGTGACGGCACCGTCGACGAGGAGTTCGCCGGAGGTGGCGGCGGTGACGATGAGGTCGGAGAACACGGCCGACCCGGTGTAGGCGGCTTCGAGGTAGCAGCCGAGGGTCAGCGTGTCCCATGTCGTCGCGGCCGTCGTCGTGACCTGGCCTTTCACCTGGACCCACGTGTCTTTCGCCACGGCCGCCGGGTTGGTGACCTGGGTGGTGGTGACGTTCGACGTGGAGGAGTGCAACCGGCGGCCGAGATAGACAGACAAGGTTTTCGCGGGTGCGTCGGCCGCGGGTTTCACCCACGCGGACACCCAATAGGTCTGCCCGGGCGTGGCGGGCATGTTGCAGCCGGCGCTGGCGTAGGCGCCCCGCTGCGCGGTACCCGCGGCAATCGTGACCGTGTTGCCGCCCGTGTACCCGCCACCCGTCGCGATCGTCGTCGCACTGGTGTACGTTGCGGTGCCCCCGGCGAGCCACGGGTCGGGGAACATGTTCGTCCCCCCGACGAGGACTTTGTCCGCCGTGATCGTCTTCGCCGCGATCCGGTTGGCGTCCAGGTACCCGGTGGTGATCTTGCCCGCGTCGACGTTGCCGATCTGGGCGTTCGTGACGGCCAGGTTCGCGATCTTCGCCGTCGTCACCGCCAGGTCTTTGATCGCCGCGGTGTCCACGGCGGCCTGGCCGATCAGGGCGGCGGTGATCTGGGCCGACCCGATTTTCGCCGTGGTGACCGCCGCGTCCGCAATCTTCGCCGTACCCACGGCGGCATCCGCGATCAGCGCCGACGTGACCGCCAGGTTCGCAATGTTCCCCGTCGCGATCGTCGCCGCCGCGATCTTTGCCCCGGTGATCGTGGCCGTGGCGATCATGGCGTTCGTGAGGAACCCGTCGGCGATGGTGAGCTTGTCCGACGTGACCGATCCGGCCGCGATCCGGGCCGCGTCCAACGTGCCTGTGGTGATCTTCCCCGCGTCGAGCGACACGATCTTGGCCGACTGGATGGTCGCATCGGCGATCTGCGCGTTCGTGACGGCCAGGTTTGCGATCTTCGCTGTGGTGATCGCGGCGTCTTTGATCGCCGCGGTCACCACCGCGGCCGTCCCGATCTTCGCTTCGACGACCGCCGCATCACCGATTTGCGCCGATCCGACGGCCAGGTTCGCGATCTTCGCCGTCGTCACCGCGAGGGCCGCGAGTTCGGCAGTGCCGACCGCGCCGGCGAGGATCGCGTCACTCGTCACCGCGTCCGTCGCCAGTTTCGCGGCGGTGACCGCGGCGGCGGTGAGTTTGCTCGCCGTGACCGCCGAGTCGGCGATCACCCCGGCGCCGTAGTCGACTTCCGTCCACGTGTTCCCGCTCGCCACCCCCGTCCCCTGGGTGCACCGGTATTGGGCGGTGGCCACACCGTCCGCACCGACGACCCAGCAGGTGTCCCCCGGCTTGCCCGCGGTCGCCGTCGTCGGCACGGCCGACAGGTACAGGTTCGTGGATTTGCCGCCCGCCGACGTGAGCGCCTGGTCGGCAGTGGTGTTCGCCGCCGCCGCCGCCTGGTCGTCGGTGGCCTGCACCACCCAGTCGGCCGCCGTGTACGACCCCGACGCCCGGGCAGCCACACACACGGAGACTTTCCCGGCTTGCACCCACAAGTCGGCCACCTGGTACGGCGGGACCGGCTGGGTGGTGAACGTCCGGGTCTTCGACTCCGCGGTCGTCTGCGCCGCCGCCGCGGCCAGCCGCGCCTTCTCCGCTTCCGCCTGGCCGGCCGCCGCAGCCGTGGCCGCCTGGACCGCCTGGGTGATCCCTTCGGACGCCGCCGCCTGGGCCTCCCCGACATCAGTTTCGAGTTGGGTGATCTGGTTGCGTGCCGCCTGGAGGTCCTGCTGGACTGCCGTGACCTGCCCGCCGATCCCGTCCACCGCCGTCCCCGCGGCGGCGAGACTGTCCGCCAACGCCGGGATCGTCGTCCCGGCCAGCGTGTCCACGGCTGTCCGGGTGCGGGCCAGATCACCGACGGCTTGTCCGAGCGTTGTTTCGGCGCCGGCCAGGCGGGAGTCCAGCCCGCCGAGCGCGGCAGTCGTGTCGGCCAGGCCGTCGGCGATCAGGCCCGCGACCTGGTCCGGGTCGGCCGCGCCGACTGGTGTCACCGTCACCCAGTCTGTGGCCGCGGAGGCGTTGCCGGACGTGTCGGCGGCGTCGAGACGGAACCGGGCAGGCTGCCTGTGGGGCAGGCTGGTGAACACGGCCAGGTCGGCTGTCCGTCCGAACCGGGTCACCGGTTCTGCGGTGCCGTCCAGCCACACGCGGATCTCGGCCGTGTCGACGGGCATCAGTTGGCCCGACGCCGACAGGCCGTCCCAGGTGAGGGTGACCGCGCCCGCCTGCACCGACACTGCGGGCAGGGACGGGACGGGCGGGGCCTCCCGGTCGGCGGCGACCGTGATCGTGGCGGGGGCGGACATGGCCGACACGGTGCCGTCCGACGCGGCCGCCCGGACCCGGAACACCCACGTCTCCCCTGGTGGCAGCGGGGTCACGATGGCGGCCGGTTCGCTGGTTTTCACCAGCATCGGCAACCGGGACGACCCGTCCTGGTGGCCCCACACTTCGTACGACAACCCGGCCGGGTCCGTACCAGCGGGGGTGTCCACCTTGTCCCACACGAGGCCGACCGCCCCGGCGGGGCGTCCCGTGAGGTCGAACGACACCCACGACGATGCTTCCACCCTGGTGGGCGTGCCCGGCACTTTCCCCTGCCCCGACGCCGCGGACGTGCCGGAGAGGGAGGACAGGACCTGGTCGAGGCGCAGTGGTGCCGAGTCGAGGGTGACCCGGGTTGTTTCCCGGTTGAGCAGCGGCACCGACAAGGCGACCACTTTGTGGGCCGCTTCGACACCGGCCGCCGGGTCGTACACGGTGACCATGTCCCGTACCCGCAACGCGTCGAACGGGTGCCCCGCCGCGTCGGACAGGTCGGCCACGTCGATCTCGTACGTCACCACCGGCCGGGCGGCCGCCGCCGTGTACACCCGCGTTTCGGCGAGCATTTGTACGAGCGGGGTCGACGTGGGGAACGTGAGCTCGTCCGGGACGACCTCCGTCGTCCACGACAGGTCCTCCACATAATCCAGGCCGCCGTTCACGTCGGCAAACGTCTGCCCGTCGGCCCGTGTCGCATACACCCGGGTCGCGAGGCGGGACGAATCCTCGGTGCGTTTCAACGACACCAGGTTCTTCCCGAACGCGAAAAACACGCCAGTGTCGGGGCCTTCCGGGCCGAGCAGCGACACGGTGCGCCCGTGGGTGTCGAACACGAGGTCGCCGCCATGGGCCGCCGCGATCTGCCGGAGCACGGCCAGCCGTTTCCCCGTCTCGGTCGTATAGGTCTGCCGCCCGCCCACCGCGACCATCCCGGTCGTCCACCCTGACCCGTCCAGGACTGTGCCGATCGCAGAGGCAGCGTCCGTGTCAGCCCACTCCCGTTCCCGGATGAGACGGCCCCGGCCCAGGTCGTACCACAACGCGTACGCGGTCACGGTCACCATCGGCTGGGTCCCGTCGTGGGTGACCACCGGTTTCACACACCGCCACACCGTGTTCTCACAGCCGACGAGGGTGTCCGCGCCGATCCCGCGGGCATCCGCCACCGCCGCCGTGAACGCCAACACGTGTTCGCCTGCGACCTCGTGCAGAAGGGTCGCGTCGACGAGGCGGGACACGAACCCGGCCGGCCGGCCCGCCCGGTCCAGGACCGTCACCACCAGGCTGCCCATCACCACCACCTCGACCGGCACGCCACATCAATCCGGGTCACCGTGCCACCCGACCGGGTGTGGGACACGGTCCCCCCGCCGACCGGGCACGACACGCGGGCCACCGTGTCCAGTTGCGGCACCGCCGAACGCAGCACACTACCCGCCTGGTCGCACACCGTGAGCGTCCACGCGTCGTAATCCAAGACGAGACGCTCGGACACGGTGAGCGGGCCCGTGAACACCACCGGTTGGCCGAACATGTCCAAGGTGAGTGTCTGCGCGGCCGTGAACACCCCGGCCACCGTCACCACCGGGTACGACGCCAGGTTGCCCTGCGTCCGGGGGACCGTCACCGTCGTGGCGGTGAACGACGCCACATCATCAACTGTGGCCCGCGGATGCGGGTCGTCGGCGGTGAACACCACGTCACAGGCGACCCGGAAACTCCGCCCGTGGTTCACCCAGGTGAGCGGCGACGACAACCGGGCCGTCCACCACCGGTCCGGCAGTTCGTCGAACTGGAGCCGGGCAGGCCCGCCGGCCAGCCACCCGGTCACCGCGTCCAGCCGGGTGTGCAGATCCTCCCGCGACATGCCCTGGACGATGAGTTGTACGGGGAACCGGCGGGCCGCCTGGGTCGCCCCGGCGAACACCTGCCCGTCCATACCGGGCATCCGGACGACCTGTTCCTCCACGTCGGAGAAGAAACACCCGGCCTGCGGCAAAGCCGTCACACCCACCGTCGACGCGGGAATGTTGTTGAATTTCACCGGTGTCCCCCCGCCCGTGACCGGGCCTCCAACACGTCCGCGATCTGGTCCGCGAGACGGCGGATGTCCTGCTCGCCGCGCACCGTCACCGGTCCGAAGTTCACCGTCGACGTGAACGAGTTCGGCGCCGGCTGGCGGTCCGGCACCGGGTACGGCATGGAGGCGGGCACTGCCGCCAACAGGCGTGCCACCTCGTCGTACCCCTGCCGTACCGCCGCACGGTAATCCGGGACTGTCACCGAACCGCCCGACGCGAACCCCGGCACCAACCCCTTCGGCAACTCGTTGAACTTGTTCAAATAGTCGAGCAGCCACCGCCACCGGTTCGCGACCGCCGTCCTGGTCACAAACTCCCCGTTCGACAACCACGCCGCAATCGAATCCGAGGTTGACGTCCCCGGGCCCCACACCGACCCGCCCGTCGCCTTTACCTGCCCACCTTGGGTGACCCCGGCCACGTGGATCGTCGCCCAGCGGTCTCTCGCCGCCTTGGTGATCGCATCGTAGGCCGCCTCGGCGCCTTCTTGCTTGACTTTGACCGCGACCGTGTCGGGCACGTTCCGTAGCGCGCCAGCATACTTGTCGACCTCGTCCCTGGTTAGCCCGGCCTGACCCCCAAGGTCGTACAGTTTGGCCATCGAGGAGTCCAGCGTTCCGTCGAGTTTGGCCTGAGCAGCGGCCTGTTTGAACGTCTGGCCCTCGTATGTTGTCAGCCGACCCGCCACCGCGGTGACCGCATCCGTGAACGCTTTCGTCGCAGCCTCGTTCGCCTGTGTTTGTGCCATCTGGTCGTACAGGGCACCCGTCGCTGTGCCAATGTTCTTGTCCCATTCCTGCTGGGCGCGGACCGCGTCAATGCCGAGGGTTTGCGCCTGGGTGATGAACGCTTGACGGGCTTCCTCGACTGCGGCCTTCTGCTCGTCCACGGTCATCGTGGACTGGAGCATGGACCCGATCATCGTCTCGGTGGCGTCGAAAATGTCATCCACCGCATCCCGGTTGTCCCGTGCCGCCTGCGAGTTGCCATCCAACCCGGTCGTGTTCGCTTTCGACGCGTCGGTCGCCCGGTTGAGAGTGTTGTAGTAGTTGTCGATCGTGCCCTGGGTGTCGCGTGCCGCCCCCGTCAACGAGAACATTTTGTCCGTTGTGTCTTCCACCGCCCCGGCCAAGCCCGCCGTGCCCTCCGCCGCCGTGGTCGTCGAGTTGTAGTAGTCGAGCAGGGCGTTACCCGTCCCCGTCGTCGCAGCCGCAGCATCGACTTGAGCACCGTTGAACACTTCGAGTGCTGCCACGTTTTCCTGGTGTTGTTGCCGCGACGCTGCGACGGCGTCAGCCTCGCCCAGGAGAGCCTGGCGCATCATCATAGTGGAATCGAGTAGTTTCGTTGACTCGCTCCGCGACAGTTCCCCGTTGGCATACTGGGCTTGGATAGACGCCTGTAGCGAGTCGACGTACTCGTTTACAGCGTCCTTGCCCTGCATGACGAGAACACCAAGTTCTCCCCACGCCGGCACGGAGTCGCCCATCGCATCCTTGAGAGCGTTGTACGCGTCAGTGGTGGTCTTGATCCCAGAGGCATACCCGCCGTTGGCAGCTTCGAGTTCCTTGATGTTTTTTAGCATGACCTCGAAAGAGTTCTCAGTCAAAGCACCTGTATTCTCATCAAGTGACGCGGTCAACTCGTCAACATGCTGTTTCGCCTCCCGCTGTTTTTCTTTGTAGTTGTTCCAGGCAGTGAGACCGATGCCGACGGCGGCAGTCACAGCAGTCAGCGCGAGCACGACTGGGTTGGTAACCAGAGACTTCAGTGCCAGACCAACCCCGCCGATGCCTTCTTTGAGCGCACCACTGGCCGCTGCCAGTGGTCCCATTTCTTCAAGGCGGAGGACTTTGAAGTAGGTGGACAACGACATCGCGTCGTCGATGATGGTTGCGAGTTTCCACGTGCCGAACGCAATGCCGACGGCGACGATCACGGGAGCGAGGGGGACGGCGGCATCAAGGAGTTTCGCGGTGAGGTCCACCGCCGGGGGCAGGAGGCCGCTGACAATCGTGTCACCCACATCGAAGAGTGCCGACGCGGCATCGACGATCTTGGGCAGGAGGGGCGCGGTGGTGGTGAGGATGGTGGACACGAGAGGCGCGGCGTCGGCGAGGAGCCCGCCGATGGCGCCGAGTGCTGCTCCGAGGGTGTCCCACGGGACGGTGGTGACGAGCTGGGACATGCCGTACAACGCCTGGTACAGCCCGCCCTGGGTGGAGTCCTGGGCGAGCGCGCCAGCGATCCGGTCCAGGGCGTCTGCACCGGTGGTGGCGGCCATCCGGAAGAACTCGCCCGCGAGGGGTGCGAGCTTTTCGAGGCTGGACCCCACGGGGCCGAGGACATCCCGCAGCGCGGCCGCACCATCCGCCGCACCCGCGAACACGGTGTGCATCGCGTCTTGGAAGGAGGCCGAGTTGACGATGTCCCGGATTTTCCCGGTGGTCTCCGCGAAGGATGCCAGACCAGCGGAGCGTCCGGTGTCGAACGAGCGGAACACCCCGGCGATGATGCCGCCGAGGTTGCCGACGGCGTCCATCAGGTATCCGGCCTGGATGGCACCCTCGTGCATCATCTGGGCGAGGTTGTTGCGCTCGGTCCACGCCCGGAACTTGCCGCCCACATCGGTCACCCAGTTGCCGAGTCTGGGGAACAAGTCTGCGCCTTGGGTGCCAAGGTTGGTCAGCCCGGTGACGAAGTCTTGGATGCCTTGGTTCGAGTGGAGCAGTCCGACACGCATCTGGTCGAAGAACGTCCGGATCGCCTGGTCGTCGAGTGCGTTCCGCCAAGCGTCCATCGCATCCGTGGCCACGATCGAGTACGCCCGGCCGAGCCCGGTGAGCCCGTACTCCAACTCGGGCAGGACGAAGTCGGACAGGCGGGTGAACGACTCGGTGAACGCCTGGGAGAAAAACTCCCGTTGCACAACCCCTTGGATGCCTTTGAGGCCCGCGGTGAACGTGTCCCATTCTTTGCGGAACGCGACGACGTTGGGGACGACCGAGGTGGAGAAGCCTTTGAACGCCATCACGAGGGTGCCGGCGGTCGCGGCGAGCCCGCCCAGTGCGGGGACGGCGAACAGGGCGGCCGGGCCGATGTCGGCGATCGCACCGCCGATGGGTGCCACCGACCCGAGCGCGGCCCCGGCGACCGCGCCGACCGAGCCGATGACGGTGGCGAGTTTCGCGATCTCGAGCGTGTTCTGTGGCAGGTGCTGGAA
>JAIRVA010000331.1 GCA_031254155.1 Propionibacteriaceae bacterium | reverse complement strand
TGACCCAGAGGTTGACCCGGCAGCCATGGCCCGCAACGTGGTCGCGGCGCGGGTGAGCTTCGCAGCAATACCCTGATACTGCTGCCCACCAGTCCGCACGATGACCGGGTCACCTGGTGTGGGATCACTCGCCCGGTCGACCGGGCTCCAATCCGTGGGCCGTTCCACGGTCACCTCCGAACCAGTCGTTGTCCCACCCGTGACCGGGCGTCGAGCATCAGTATGACAATTCTCATGCTATCACGGTGGTGTCGGGGTAGCCGGGGTGTGAGTCGTTCGTGTTGGTTATGCGGCTTGGGTGAGCGGGCGAGGTGGGCGGGCGAAGTTGTGGGGGGTGTACGCTGGTGCCGGTGAAACGCCGAGTTTACGCGGTCATCATGGACCATCCTGAGACTCGGGCCGGGCAGATCTTCAGCGTCGTGATGTCCGTCCTGATCATAATCAACGTGATCTTCGTTCTGATCGGTACTTTGCAGAACCAGCCACAGGCACTGTCCGTGACATCATCCGTCGTCGAAATCGTGTCTGTCGTGGCGTTCACGATTGAGTACCTCTTGCGATTCTGGACCGCCGACTTACGGTATCCCGGCTCCCGGCCGAGTGTCGCCCGGCTCCGCTACGTCAGATCCGGGATGGCGATCATCGATCTGTTGTCGATCTTGCCCTTCTACCTGCCTGCGGTCATCCCGGTTGACCTGCGGGTCCTGCGGATTCTGCGGCTCATCCGGTTGATCCGGGTGTTCAAACTGGGACGGTACTCCGCCGGGTTGGCGACCGTCGGCCGGGTACTCAAGCGGTCGGCTCCGATGCTTGTCTCGTCGATGTCCGTGGTGGCACTGCTCATGATCGTCGCGTCAGTGCTGGAGTATTACGTCGAGAATCCGGCCCAGCCGGAGAAGTTCGACTCGGCGTTCGCAGCCTTGTGGTGGGCGGTCTCGGCGATCACAACAGTGGGTTATGGTGATGTTTTCCCCGTCACAGTGCTGGGCAAGCTGTGCGGCTCCGTCATTGCGCTGCTCGGGGTGGGCCTTGTCGCGATCCCGACGGGTATCATCTCCGCCGGTTTTGTTGAAGAGGCGAACCGGGGCGCAGAGGCGCCGCAGCCCGCCATTCACGAGGTGGCATCGACGGAGCGGAGTGCGGCCAGCACATAATCGTTTGACAGTGAAGGGTAGTTGGCGAGGAGCTCGGCGACAGATGACCCGGCGGCGAGTTGCCCGAGCACCGCGGAGACGGTGATCCGGGTACCCCGGATTGTGAGCGTTCCCGCCATGACTGCGGGGTCCGCGGTCATGGCGGTCAGTTGCCATGCTTTGAGTGTGCTCCACGGTCAGCCTCGGGATGGTAGCCGGGCAGCCGACCGGAGGTCATCACCCACCTGGCGCTCGTCGTACACCTCGGAGGCGCTTGCCGGGTGGGAGATCCCGGGTTTGACCCACGTGGCGAAGCGCGCGGTGTCGCGTTCCATCGCCGTCAGCCGCTGCTCGCGTTCGACCTCGGTCGAGGAGTCGTCGGTTGCCATGGGCTGATCGTACCTCATATCACCGTGCGTACGTACGTACGGCATTGTGCGAGGTGACTGCGTGGGAAGGGGACTTCCTCCCCGCCGAGTCGCCAGGCCCCCCGGTGGTCGTACTAGAGTAGACCCATGACGTACACACTGATCCTGCTCCGACATGGCGAGTCCGAGTGGAATGCCAAGAACCTGTTCACCGGCTGGGTGGACGTGGACATCAACGACAAGGGCATCGCGGAGGCCAAACGGGGCGCCGAACTGCTGGCGGCCGAAAACCTGCTGCCCGACGTGGTCCACACCTCCGTGCTCCGCCGGGCGATCCACACCGCGTACCTCGCGCTCGACGGCTGTGACCGCCACTGGATCCCGGTCCGCCGGTCGTGGCGGCTCAACGAGCGCCATTACGGCGCGCTGCAGGGCAAGAACAAGACCCAGATCCGCGATGAGTTCGGCGAAGACCAGTTCATGGTCTGGCGGCGGTCGTACGACACCCCGCCCCCCGTACTCGACCTCGACTCGGAGTTCTCGCAATACCACGACCCGCGGTATGCCGACCTGCCCTCGGAAGTACGTCCGCGCACGGAGTGCCTGAAGGACGTCGTGAACCGCATGTTGCCGTACTGGTACGACGCGATCATCCCGGATCTGACTGCCGGGAAGACCGTACTCGTGGCCGCTCACGGCAACAGCCTGCGTGCCCTCGTCAAGCACCTGGACGGCATCTCGGACGCCGACATCGCCGGGCTGAACATCCCGACGGGCATTCCGTTGCTCTACGAACTGGACGACGACATGCGGCCCCTCACGACCGGCGGACGGTACCTCGACCCGGCCGCCGCCGCCGCCTCCATCGAAGCCGTCAAGAACCAGGGCAAGAAGTAAGGCGACTGGCACACTCCCGGCAAGGGATATCACGCGAGTATCCTGGTGTAGTCCAGAAATGCTCGGCTGAGGTTTCTCATGGTAGACTTAGCTTTGGCAGAAAGGGTCAGAGCATATGTCATTCACTGTAGGTGAAACCGTTGTTTATCCCAATCATGGAGCTGCTGTCATCGAGGACATCGAAACCCGGACAATTAAGGGTGAAGACAAGCTCTATCTCGTACTTCGGATCGTGGGGCAGTCTGATCTCGTGGTGAGGGTACCGGCGTGCAATCTGGATTTGGTTGGCGTCCGGGATGTTGTGTGCGGGGAGGACCTTGAGCGGGTCTTCACCGTTCTGAAGGCCTCCGATGTGGAGGAGCCGACGAACTGGTCGCGGCGGTTCAAGGCTAACCTGGAAAAGATCCACTCTGGCAACGTGGTAAAGGTGGCCGAGGTGGTCCGCGACCTGTGGCGCCGCGAGCGTGACCGCGGGCTCAGTGCGGGGGAGAAGCGGATGCTCGCCAAGGCCCGCCAGAACCTCGTGTCCGAGCTGGCGCTCGCCGAGCGGGTTGATGAGGCGCGGGCGGAGGAACTCCTCGACGAGGTGTTAGCCTCCGTCGCCAAGTGACCCCTCGCCCGGCCAAGGACGAGGTCGCCGCGATTGTTGTGGCGGCCGGGTCCGGGGTCCGGGTCGGGCGCGAGATTCCCAAGGCGGCGATTGAGATCGGCGGTGTGCCGATGGTGACGCGCGCCGTGCAGTCCATGTTGTCGGGCGGCGTCGACCGGGTGGTTGTCGCCGCACCCGAGGCCTGGGCCGACCGGTTCGCCCATTTTCTCATCGCGTACGCCGACCGCGTCAAGGTCATCACGGGCGGTTTGCTGCGGCAGGATTCGGTACGGCTGGCGCTCGCCCACATCGGTGGTGCCGACATTGTTCTCGTTCACGACGCGGCCCGCCCGCTCGTGCCGCCGTACGTTGTGGATCGGGTGATCGAGGCGGTCCGGGAGGGTGCTCCGGCGGTCATCCCCGTTTTGCCGCAGGTCGACTCGTTGCGGCGCATCCGCCGGAGTTGGACGGTCGCCGTCGACCGCTCCACGTTCCTGCGGGTCCAGACGCCCCAGGGCTTCGAGACCGAGGTCT
>JAIRVA010000325.1 GCA_031254155.1 Propionibacteriaceae bacterium | reverse complement strand
CGGCGGGGGCGGTCATGGCCCTGGACCTGCTCGCCATCAAGGCGGACAAACTGCGCTTCGTTGCGACCGGGGCGTGGTACTTCCTGATCATCAACGTGTTCAAGGTACCGTTCTCCGTCGGACTGGGCCTCATCCACCTGAACACCCTGGTTTTGCTCGTGACCCTCGTCCCGCTTGTTCTCGTGGGGACCTGGCTCGGCCGCCGTTTCCTCAAGCGGTTGAACCAGCAGTCGTTCGAGTGGCTGACCATCGCCGCCTCGGGCCTCTCCGCCGTCGCCCTCCTGCTCAAGGGCCTCCTGTGATTCGGGGTTAGCTGGCGAGACGGCGGGCCGGGATACCGATCTCGGGCAGGAGTTCGGCGGCCTTGCGGTCGAAGGTGACGAACTCCTCGCCGCCGAGCCAGAGACCTTCGTAGGCGATGACGGCGTCGGCTAAATCCCCGCCCCGCCGCAGCGCTTCGAGCCCCTTTCGCGTGGCAGACTCGTCAGTGTGTACGCCGGGTGTATCGAGCAAGGCCTCAATCGAGGCGGCCACCTCAGTCCGCGTTCGCTTGTAGGCCGTCCGCAGAACCCAGGCATACTCGCAGAGCGCCGGCAGCGGAACTGCCACGATGTCAGCCTCCCGGAGCGTTTGAGCCGCGAGTGCGCTTTGCCCGGGGTCGTCCATGGTCGAGGCACGTACCAGGACATTCGTGTCGGCCGTGATCTTCACAACAGACCCGCCCAACCGTCGGCAATGACCTGGTTCATCTCTTCGATGCTGACCGTCCGGGTAACTTTGTCCTTGAACATGCCGATGAAACTCTCGATGGATCCCTCCGGCTTGACGGGTCTGAGACTGAGCGTGTCGCCGGGTAGGTAGTCGACCTGGACTTTGTCGCCTGGCTGCAGGCCCAGATGCTGTAGGGCGTCCTTTTTCAACGTGATCTGGCCTTTGGCCGTGATTGTCAGTGTGGACATGGCACCTCCTTGCAAGGTGAGTCTACCTTACAACCGAAGATTTGGCTACCACACTACCACGCCGGGGAGACTTCCGGCCCCGTGGCTTCGCCCTCAGGGGTTGAGGACGTACTGGTGCAGGTCGGCGCGCAGGGCGTCGGTCAGCGGGGTGGGGTGGCCCGAGGCGTCCGCGAAGACGGCGACGGCCGCCGCCTGGGCGCACACCGTACCGGTGTCCGGGTCGTCGACCTGGGAGGCGAACGTCAGGGAGGTCCGGCCCTCGCGGGCGATACCGGTCCGTACAATGTACGGAGCTTTACGGAGGACGACCGACTGGAGGTACCGCACGTCCTGGCGGGCGAGGAACCACAGGTAGTCGGTCTCCGGCTGCTCGTTCACCCCGCGCAGCGGCGCGGCCGTGAAGGTGATGCGGCCCTCTTGGACGTAGTCGAAGATCATGGCGTTGTTGACGTGCCCGTAGGCGTCGATGTCCGACCAGCGTACGCGCATGGACGAGACCTTGGCCCGCTCGTTCAGATCCGCCCAGACGAGGTCGCGCAGCGGCTCGACGGGCTGGACGAGCGGGGCGAAGACACCCAACGCCGTCTCGGGCAGCGGGCGCCGGGTCCGGGCGGCGATATCGTACGCGCTGAGCGTGGTCCGGGCGACGGCGACGAGCCGCTCGAACTGGTACAACTCGTACGCCAGGGTGACCGTACTCGGCTCCAACCCGGCCACCGTGATGTCCGCCGCGAGCGGTTCGGGGGAGAAGCAGACGGGCGCGCGGTACTCGATCTGGTTGCTGACGACGGCAAACCCCTCGCGCAGCAGGTCGGCGAGCCCCAACTCGTACAAGAAGTCGGCGCGGGCGTCCTGCAGGTAGTCGACGTAGCGGGCGTTATTGACATGGCCCTGGGCGTCAAGATCGGCCCAGCGCAGCGGTACCTCAACCCTCACTGGTGACATCCTCGATGTCGGTGAAGAGCGAGTCGACGGTCTCGCGGTGGGAGGCGATGACGCGGGCCCGCTTGATCTTGAGGCTCTCCGTCACCGCCCCCGACTCGACGGTCAGCTCGTGATCAAGGATCGCGTACTGTTTCACCGTCTCCCAGTGCTCCAGGTGCGTGTTGGCCTTCGCCACGAAGCGGTCGATCGAGCGGCGGATCTCGGGCAGCTGGCTCAGTTCGGCGTACGTCATCTTGGCGTGGCCGTGATTCTTGCCCCACTTGAGGAGCGAGTCGGGCTCCATGACGAGCAGGGCCCCGATGTACTTGTGGCCATCGCCGACCGCAATCGCCTGCGCGATGTACGGGATGTTGGCCATGAGGGCGGCCTCGACCTTCGTGGGGGCGACGTACTTGCCGCCCGACGTCTTCATGAGGTCCTTCTTGCGGTCGGTGACGTGGAGGAGGCCGGCGTCGTCCAGGAAGCCGATGTCACCGGTGTGGAACCAGCCGTCGGGGGTGATCGCCTCGGCGGTCGCTTCGGGGTTTTTGTGGTATCCCTCCATCACGACCGGGGCGCGGAACAGGATCTCGCCGTCGTCGGCGATCTGGGTTTCCAGGCCGGGGATCGGGTCGCCGACCGTGCCGAAAACGATGCGCGTGTAGTGGTTGACCGCGTTGACCGTCGCGGTCTCGGTCATGCCGTACCCCTCGACGATGTTGATGCCGGCGGCATAGAACCATTTCTGGACCTGCGGGCTGAGCTTGGCCGCCCCGGATATCATGAACTTGATGTTCCCGCCCAGTTTCTCGCGTAGTTTGGCGAAAACCAGCTTGTCAGCGAGGGTGTAGCGCGCCTTTAGCACGGGTGGGATCGGCTTGCCGGCCAGGCGGTAGGGTACGGCCTTGTAGCCCGTGGCGAAGGCCCAGTGGGCGATCCGCCCCTTGACGCCCTTGGAGGTTTCGCCGGTGAGCACGGCGGCCCGGACCTTCTCGAAGATACGCGGTACGCCGCACATGAACGACGGCTTGACGATGGCGAGGTTGTCGGTGATCCGGTCGATCCGGCCGTCGATGGCGGTCCGGAAGCCGTACTTCGCCCCGAACGCCAGCATGGACTTGCCGAAGGAGTGGGAGAGCGGGAGCCAGAGGAAGGACAACAGATCCGATGTCACGAGGTTCATCAGTTCGACCGACTCGGCGAGATACGTCCAGGCGCCGTGCTTGAGACGGACGCCCTTCGGCCGGCCCGTCGTGCCGGAGGTGTAGATCAGGGTCGCGAGGTTGTCGCGGGTGGTGGTGGCGAGCCGCTCATCGACGCACGTCGGGTGGTCTTTGAGGTACGCGCGCCCCTCGTCGAGGAACTCGTCCCACGCGACGACCCGCTTGCCGTCGGAGAGCCCGTCCATGACAACGATGGTCGGGATGGGGTCGTCCAACTCGCGGTGGGTGAGGACCTTCGCGACCTGGGCCATGTCCTCCGCGACCACCAGGCGGGAGTCGGAGTCTTCGAGGATGAAGCCGACATCTTCGGCGCGCGTGTTGGGGTAGACCGTGGTCGTGGCGCACCCGGCCAGCGCGATCCCGTAGTCCGCGAGGGCCCACTCCAGACGAGTGATGGCGATGATGCCGACCCGGTCCTCTTGCTCAAGACCGCGGGCGATCAGGGCGGCGGCGAAGGCGTAGGTTCTTTCGCCGACCTCCTTCCAGGACAGTTCCTGCCAGACTTCCTGCTTGTCAGGGTACATAAAGGCCTGGTCATCCGGCGCGATGCGGATGCGCTCGACGAGCATCGCTCCGAAGGATTGGGCGGATCGCAGAGCGATCTGGGCCTGAAGTTCGGCGGTACCTTCTGGAGTCTGCACGGAATCCCCTTTACTGTCGTTGGCTTCCCTAAGGAACCACTGATCTACCATGTGCCGCCATCCGAACGCCCGGACGGGCGATCTACGCCTACTACATGTTGCGATGGACGTCCAGTCCATGTACAACATGTAGTAGGCGTATCTCATCCCGCCGGCCGCCCGGCTGACGACACAGCGTAAATCAGCACTTCCCTAAGAGCATTCTAGTACGACGAATCGGGCGGGCCGTTACCGGGGCGTGACGTGGCGGCTGGGGCACGGTCGTTAATAAATGGTGCAGGTGGCGGTTTCGGGGCGGGATGCCTGAGAAGGCGGAGTGCCCGGAGGCGTAGTAGAGCTACGCCGGAGCGGCCGACAACGAG
>JAIRVA010000301.1 GCA_031254155.1 Propionibacteriaceae bacterium | reverse complement strand
GGGTCGGGTGTGGGAGGAATACGGGAATGAAACGTCAAGTTGTCGCTTTTGTGGCCACGGGAGTGGTTGCGGTCTCCATGTTTAGCACTATGGTGCCGATCGCGCAAGCGGATGTCGCTCTGGTGGATGGCTTGGTGCGGGTCGACACGGAGTGGACGGCGGGTGATGTGATTGTCACTACGGGAGATGTGCAAGTGCAACCTGGCGTGACACTGACAATTGGTGCTGGCGCAGTGGTAAAGCTGGGTGGGGATCTTGTCGTGCTGGGGTCACTCAAAATTGAGGGCACCGCAAGCGACCCGGTAACCATTACCAGTGCAGAGGATGACCAGATTGGTGGCGAGACTGCGGCGAATGGCGAGACCAACCCATTCGACATTGGCTGGGTAATGGAGGCTCCCCGTGGTTCTACAGTGGACATCATTGGTGCTGACTTACACTACCTATCAGGCATCTCAACCGGGCGACTATGCGTACCTGGATGGCCGATCGGTACGGACGAGTTTTCACTGAGCGATAGCACGGTGACATATGTGTCCGCGAACAACGGTCAGCGTGCAGTCATTGACTTATCTGGTCGGTATGGGAGCATCACTATACGAAATAGCAGGTTCGCTGAACTCTCAATCAACGGGGTCTCCGGAAGGGTCGACGGGGGTGGTCAGATCATTGTGGGCACCACTTGCTCGGAGAGCACGACCATCACGGGTAACGACATTACGACACAGGATGGCTTTTTCACGGAGTACCCGGCGATTGATGCCTTCGTTGCCGTAACGGGTTCGACAGTTAGTCCGACGGTCTCTGGCAATCATCTCCATGGGTGGGCTGTCGCAGGCATAGTTGTGGGTTCGGAGACACTTGATCTCGACCGGTTGGCTGGCAACACCATCTCAAACCCAGATATCAATGGAGGCCTGCAAGTGACGGGAAAACTGGCCCACACCACCGGGCTGGACTCCTTTACTGGGATTGTGCCGGAGTTACGTGACGTGAGCGTTCCTGATGGCGTGACCCTGACCATAAGTGCCAAGTTGACCCGTATCGGCGGTCTTTCCATCGATGGATCAGGGCAGATTGTCGCGATCGGGTCTGCGACTGACCTAGTCACCATTGAACCGCTGCGGGCATTCTCGGCCGCGACCATGCGACGCTACACGGATGGTGAGAGTGGTCCGTACGACGCCATGGGCCTAGCGGTGAATGGGGGCGGTAGTATCATCTTGGACTCGGTGAAGTGCCAACACTGCGACAGTCGAGCCAACACGCTCATTAGCGCATCCGGCGCTGAGTCGGTGAGCATTGTGGATTCGGTTTTTGAAGATCTTTCAGGCCCTGCCATCGGCATTACGGGCAACAAAACGGTGCCAGTGGTTTCGCGGAACGTCTTCGATCCGCCGTCCGGGACAGCGGCGTACGTGCCGTCGTTTGCGGTCGAGATCGATGAGTCTCCGATCGATTTCGCCCAGTTGTCGGGTAACAGTGTGACGGCATCTCGGGTTGTTGGGTTCGGGCTGGCGTGGGATAGCCTGGCGGTTGACTCCGTTCTCCCCTGGGAAGGCAATATGACGCCCGTCATTACTGGTCTGGACGTGCCGGTGGGAGTGACATTGACCCTCGGCCCAGGGGCGGTGATCAAGGGTGAGGGACTCCGTGTCGCGGGAACCCTCGCCAGCTTGGGCACTGACATCAACCCGGTTGTTTTCACGGCGGAGTGGGATGACTCCGTGGGTGGTGACACAGGTCAGGGGGCGATATGGGAAGCATACGGTTACTTTGTTCCTTCTGGGACGTATATCACCGTGGACTCGTACGCGAATGTTGTCATTGATCATACGGTGTTTATGCATGCGAGTACGGCAATCTACGTCAATACGCATACGGTCACCTACGTGAGTAACTCGAAGTTCATCAACAACAACAGAGCAATCGATGCCTACAATGCGGTTGATCGTTACCAGGACGCCGATTTTGAGTCCAAGTACTATCAAGGTGCGTTGACCCTCCTCACCAGCGTCTTTGGGGCGCGCACTGACTGTAACCCGCCGTACAACGACGAGACGGTGCTGATGCAGGGGAACTGGTTCGGCTCTTCTGGGGTGGCTGGCGTTGAGATGGGAAGCATGCCGGACACGTCCGGTGTGATTGAGCTTGGGGACCAACGCATTGACCTTGAGAACGTGCTGCTTGGTGTGCAGGACGCGTTCGCGCCGACGGCGGATCCAAAGGATCAACCCGATCAATATAAAGAGCAGCAGAAACAGTATGAGGAGGCGAAGGCTAAGGCGACATCTCAGGCGGGAGCCGCTCAGGACTTCGTGGGGATGATGAATGACATTCTGCTGCAGCCTGGTGGTAACAGTATTCCCGTCACGAAGTGGACGTGCCAGATCCTTGGCGAGATCAATATCGAACTCGTCTCGTCACCGGTACGTCACCAGGGGTTGGCGGTTGCTGACTTCCTGTCGGAGTTCGGCGTGCTTCCGACATTCCCGCCCGGCGTTGAGAACGTCGCGCTGCCGTTCCTTGGACTCACGCAGTGGCTGAACAGCGATCCATACCTCGAAACCACGACGCCAACGCAAGCCGGTAACGCGGATCTTTCCCGGCTGGCGATCTTCACGGCAGGTGACAAGTACGAATGGGTGAAGGCAGACCCCACACCCGCATTCAGGCCACTGGTGGAGACCGACTACACCGTGACCGTGCCTTACGAGACGATGAACGTGAATGTGCTCGCGGTGGCGGCAGATGACTCTGCCCAAGTCGCGTTTGTCTCGAAGTCGGGCGAGTGGGGGGCAGCGTCCAACAACAGAGTGGTCGCAGGCAGCCCTATCGAAGGGCAGAACGTTTTGGAGGTAAGAGTAACAAGTTTGGGTGGCACCACCAAGACGTACACGGTGACGATCATCAGGGAGGGCCCGCGGAGTGACGCGCTACTTGGTGACCTCGCCGTATCGGAGGGGACGCTCTCGCCAGCGTTCGACCCGGCGGTGTCAAACTACACGCTGACGTTGGACAGACCCGAAATCTGTGCCGTGAATCTGGTCTCATACGCCGCCGCAACCCATGACTTCTACGCTTTGATCGTTCCCGGAGATCGAGGGTCACGGGCGAACCTTGTGTCGGCGCCTCTCATCACCTGGGAGAAACTGGGGAGCCCGCACTCGATCACGGTCGAGGCTCAGGACGGCGAGCACCAGCGGGTGTACGAGCTGGGTGTGGCCGCCCCGGCGCTCGATGTCACGTTTGACGCGACCGGTGGTACGCCAGCCAACCAGACCCTAACTTTGCCGAACGCTATTGCAGCGGTTCCGGCCCCGTCGGATCCGGTCCGTCCGGGGTACACGTTCATCAGGTGGCAATCGAGCACCGGTCAGTCGCTCCAGAACTACGGGTTCACCGAAGACTTCTGCGGAGCAACTGATTTTTACGCGATTTGGGAGCCAAATGATGCGGCGGTCGCGCGGGTCTCTGATATCGAACTGGACTTGACACCTGGAGCAGTCACTTCGGGATCCGCTCGGCAAGCGGATGGCGCAGACGCCTACCAAATCCTGGTAACGCTGAGTGGCGGCGGGGGTGCGCCGGTACTGGGTGCGGCCCAGTCGTTGGCAGTAAGTGCTCCCGTTGGACTCACCGTGTCCTCGTTTGTTGACAAGGGAGATGGGACGTACTCTGCCTCATTCACATCGACAACTCCGGGCTCCTTTGATGCATGGATCACGTTGGACGGAGCGCGCGTTGGAACACCGGTTGCTGTTCACTTCATCTCTGCCACAACTCCGGCGGCGGTTATCACGGGACGACAAGTAACGGCGAAAGGCCAGGGCTTCGTGGCCGGTGAGTTAGTGCGTGTGACTGTTTCTGGGCCCAGCTTGGACCTGGGGTACTTGACGGCGGACGGGAGCGGCACGGTTGAGGTGGTGTTCATGGTGCCCGAGGACGCCACGGCTGGCGCTGGAGAAGTAGTGTTTGCGGGTACGGAATCAGGTCGCACATCGGCTTCGTTCGAGGTCGTCGCTTCTCCAGCACAAAGCGTCACAGTCGCATTTGACGGAAACGGCGGCGCTCCGGCGCTAACGACGACAACTACCGGCCCGGGCGAAATGGTCGCATTACCTATCCCGCCGACTCGTGAAGGGTTTGTCTTCACTGAGTGGAACACGGCCGCGGATGGGTCGGGGACTGCGTTCAGTGCCGCGACAGTTGTTGACACTGACGTGACAGTGTATGCCCAGTGGTTCCCAGTAGTACGGGGCGCGTGGACGGTGACGTTCGACGGGAACGGCGGGGCGCCGGCGTTAACGATGGTGGCCGTTGTCGACGGGAATACGGTGTCTTTGCCGGTTGACCCGGTGCGGGCAGCCGACGAGGCTGTTGGGATGAGTTACCGATTCGCAGGGTGGAATACATCGGCTGATGGTACGGGCACAGTGTTGACGGTCGGCACGCCGATAACGGCGGATATGACGGTGTACGCGCAGTGGGTACCGTCGGCGCCAGCGACGTCGGTGGCGGTTGAGCAGGGATCGGCGACGACGACGGGTGGGGTGGCTCGCCTGGCGGGTGGTACGGATGCGTGCACGGTTGTGACGACGTTGGTTGATGGTGCGGGGCACCCGCGGCCGGGGTTGGCCGGTTCGTTGACGGTGTCGGTGCCGTCGAGTGTCGTGGTGGGTGACATCGCGGAGACGGCGGCGGGGGTGTATGAGTTCACGGTGGCGTCGCCGGAGCCGGGCCGGTTCGGGGTGTCGGTGTTGTTGGACGGGTTGGCGGTGGCTGATCCGGTGGACGTGAACTTCATCGCGGCGGTGATTGACCAGCCGGTCCGGACGGTGGGTGAGACTCAGACGGCGACGGGGTTGGGTTTCTTGCCGGGGGAGCAGGTGACGGTGAGCGTGCATTCGGAGCCGTTGGTGTTGGGGGTGAAGACGGCTGGGGTTGACGGGTCGGTCCCGGTGTCGTTTGCCGTACCGCTCGACTTTACGGCGGGTAAGCATACGGTCGTGTTCGTCGGTGAGTCGTCGGGGACGGTGACGGTGGAGTTTGAGGTGGCGGCGGGTCCGTCCGTACCGGGTGGCGGTGCGGTGGCCGCGACGCCGGGTACGGGTACGGGGGCAGTGGCTGGCCTGGTTGTGGCCGTACTCATCGGGGCCGGGCTGCTCAGACGGCGTCTTGCCTGACCGACAGCCAGTGGCGTACCGACACAATGTGGGTAGTTGATCCTCAGCCCACGGTGGTCAACTGCTCAAGTTGTGTCGCCTCAACCGGCCGTTTTGGTGTCGGAACTTGGGCAAGTGGACTCCTCCCGGTGCCGGGCGACGAGGTCGTCGGTGACGACGTGTCCGGGTACGGGTGGGAAGACCGGGAAGCGGTCCACCGGGTAGCACGGCGGATCGTCGGTGACCGGATCGACGACGACAAAACCGAGGTGCCCCGCCGCCGTCGCCATTTGGCGGTCGTGGGTGACCAGGATCAGTACGTCCGATCCGAGGCGCAGCGCGGACGCGACGTGGATCGCGTCGGCGCCGCCCAGCCGCTCGGGCAGGGCGATGGCTTCGGCGAGTAGATCGTCGTCCACGGTCAGCAGCCAGAACTCGTCGACGTACTCGTTCACGAGGTCTTGGCTGACGCCGAGGTTCTGGGCGACGCGGCGGACCTCGACTTCCATCAGCCGGGAAGCGACGAGCCGGTCGCCGGCCTCGATCCGCTCCTCGAACCAGGCTCGCGCGGCCGGGGACTGGTCGACGATGGCCCGCAAGACGACGGACGAGTCGACGTACCAGGTGCGCAGCTCACCCATCGAGCCGACTCCGGTCCGCCTCGAGCAGCGCGCCGGCATCGGCTCCGGCCTGGGCGTGGGGCAGGGGTGTACGCCGGGTACCCTGCCGCCGGGCCGGGGACAACAGTCCGGCCTGGACCAGCGCGTCGACCGGGTCGCCGGGTCGCTCCGCCACTCGTTCGAGACGATAGGCTGGCTTGCCTCGCCGTAGCACCAGCACCTGGCCCGAATCCGCGAGCCTGGTCGCCTGTGAGGGGTTCTGGTTGAATTCGGTCAGGGTCATCGTCACCATGCCGACATTGTAGCATAAATACTAAATCCCCACCCCGGCGCACCGCCTCGGCACACCGGTGAGAAGCCGCCACTCACCGGGAGTGAACCGTCTACACTTGACCGGGTGAACACTGATGAGATGACGCGGGCCTTCCTCGGCGACCCGACGAGTTCCTTCACGGAGTTCCTCGGTCGTACCTCGCCGGAGCTGTTGCCCGCGGGCGCGGGGGTACGGGCGGGCGAACTCAGCCCCACTGCGACAACTATCGTGGCCGTCGCGACGCCGACGGGAGTGATTCTGGCCGGCGACCGGCGGGCCACCATGGGGTCGATGATCGCGCAGCGGGACATCCAGAAGGTCTTCGTGGCCGACGACTTCTCGGCCATCGGGATCGCCGGGTCGGCGGGCCTCGCCATGGATCTGGTCCGGTTGTACCGCGTCGAACTCGAACACTACGAGAAGCTCGAGGGAGCGCCGCTCACCCTCAATGGCAAGGCTAATCGCTTGGCGTCCATGATCCGCGGCCACCTGGGACTGGCGCTGCAGGGGTTCGTGGTCCTGCCATTGTTCGTAGGCTGGGACCGCGAGCGTGACAAGGCGCGCATCTTCTCGTACGACGCGACCGGCGGCTGCTACGAGGAGACCGGGTACCACGCCATCGGCTCGGGTTCGCTGTTCGCGCGAGGGTCGCTGAAGAAGCTGTACTCGCCCGCCGCGAGCCTCGAAGCGGCCCAGGTGATGTGCGTCCAGGCCTTGTTCGACGCCGCCGACGATGACGCCGCCACGAGCGGGCCGGACGTTCTGCGGCACATCTACCCCGTCCTGATCACGGTCAGCGCCGAGGGGGCGCGCGAGACCGAGCCGGCCGAGGTTGAAGCCATCACGCGCCGGGTCTTGGAGTCCCGGGCCCTGCGACCCGACGGACCGGAGGCGAAATGAGCCAACCCATGTTTTATGTCTCGCCCGAGCAGCAGATCAAGGACCGGGCCGAGTTCGCCCGCGCCGGCATCGCCAAGGGGCGTTCCGTCATCATCGCGCGCTATGACGATGGCATCCTGTTCGTCGGCGAGAACCACTCCCGGACGCTGCACAAGATGGCCGAGATCTACGACCGCATCGGGTTCGCGGCGGTCGGGCGGTACAACGAGTTTGAGAACTTGCGCGTCGCCGGGATCCGGCACGCTGACATCCGGGGGTACGCGTACGACCGCCACGATGTCACCGGCCGGATGCTCGCCGGGGGGTACGCGCAGTTGCTCGGCGCGATTTTCTCCCAGGTCATGGAGAAGCCGTACGAGGTCGAGATGGTCTTGGCCGAGGTCGGTACGACGCCCGACACCGACGAGATCTACCGCCTGAGCTTCGACGGGTCGATCTCCGACGAGGCCAATTTCACGGTCATCGGTGGTGCGGCGGAGGCGGTGGGCGCGGCCATGCTGCCGGCGTACTCCCCGGATCTCGGCCTCGCCGAGTGTCTCCGTGTCGCCATCCAGGCGCTGATCGCCGATCCGCGCGGCACGGAACTCACGCCCGCGGCCCTCGAGGTCGCGGTGCTCGACCGGACCCGGGTGGGCGCGCGCAAGTTCCGCCGCCTCACGCAGGAAGAGATCGTCGGGCTGACCGAAGCCAGGCCGCCCCGCCGGACGCGGAAGGCCAAGGCCGTCGTTCCAGAGACCGAAGCTGCTCCTGACAAGCCAGTACGGCGGCGTCGTGTCAAGACGGCCGACAGTGGTGAGTGAGCCCCGGTCGGTCCTGATCATCGGAACGGGGCTGATCGGGACCAGTCTGGGCCTGGCGCTGACGGCGTTGGGCGACCGGGTATTCCTCCGCGACCAAACCTCCAGCCACGCTCTGGTCGCCGCCGGCCTGGGCGCCGGGTTGGTGGACGAGCCGGTTGACGTCGGTTTTGTCGTCGTCGCCGTACCACCAGCCGTCGCGGCGGCGGTCGTCCTCGCCGCCCTGGCCGAGTTCCCCCAGGCCACGGTGACCGACGTGGCGTCGGTGAAGTCGCCGATCCTGGCGGCGGTGGCGGCGGCGGGTGCCGATCTCGCGCGCTACGTGGGATCGCACCCGATGGCGGGTTCGCACCACGCCGGTC
>JAIRVA010000247.1 GCA_031254155.1 Propionibacteriaceae bacterium | reverse complement strand
TGTTGCCCCCTATCGGACAAACCGTACGCCCCGGTGCTCGTGTGGCGGGAAATGTACATTTGGGGACGCCCCCACGTTACATTACCCGCCACTCGACCGGGCCACACCAGCCACCTTGTTGCGTTACGATTGCATCATCGGCCCAATGAAGGGACACACTATGAGAATCGCTGTCGGCTGCGACCCGAATGCCGCGGCCATGAAGTACGCGCTCGCCGACCTGGCCCGTTCGCTCGGCCACGAGGTCACCGATCTGGGGTCTGACGACCCGGTTTACGCCAACGTCGCCATCGCGGTCGCCACGGCGGTCGCGGCCGGCCGGTTCGACCGGGGCGTCGTGATGTGCGGTACGGGGCTGGGGGTGAGCATCGCCGCCAACAAGGTACCCGGCTGCTACTGTGCCCTTGTCACCGACGTTTACCAGGCCCAGCGCGCGACCCTGTCCAACAACGCCAATGTTGTCGCGTTCGGTGCCCAGGTCACCGGGATCGAGCTGGCCAAGGCGCTGCTCACGGAGTTTCTCGCCCACACCTACGATCCGGAGTCCCGTTCGGCGCCCAAGGTCGCCCGCATCGCCGAGTTTGAGCGGACGGGCGCCTGATGAGCACCCCGAATCCAGCCGCCCCGGGTACGGTCGCCCTGGGTACGGTCACCCTGGGTACGGCCGCCCCGAGTACGCCGACCCTCCCGGCGAGCACGCTCGCCCTGCTCGACCACGCCGCGCATGCTCGGCAGAACGTGATCCGCCTGGTCCGGGCCTCGGGTGCCGGCCACCTCGGCGGCGCCCTGTCCTGCCTCGACATCGTCACGGCACTCTATTTCCACACCCTCCACTACGACCCCACCAATCCGGCTCTGCCGGATCGCGACCGTTTCGTACTGTCAGCCGGGCATAAGTGCATGGCCCAGTACGCCGTGCTCGCGGAAGCGGGGTTTTTCCCGCCGAGCGTGCTCGACACGTACGGCCACCTGGGTACCAAGATTCCCGGCCACCCGGACATGCACAAGCTGCCCGGCATCGAGGCCAACACGGGCGCGCTCGGCCACGGGCTCTCGATCTGCGTCGGCATGGCGCTCGGCCTGCGGCTCACTGGCAGCCCGGCGCGCGTCTTCACGATCCTCGGCGATGGCGAGCTGCCGGAAGGCTCGAACTGGGAGGCGTTCGCCGCCGCACACCACCACCGTCTCGACAACCTGACGGCGTTTATCGATGTCAACGGGCTGCAGATTTCGGGAAGTACGGCGGAGGTTATGGATATGGAACCCATCGCCGACAAGCTCGCCGCCTTCGGCTGGGCCGTCCGGACGGTGGATGGCCACGACATGACGGCGATCACGAGCCTGCTCGACGCCGTACCCTTCACCCCCGGTCGGCCCAGCGCCATCGTCGCCCGTACCGTCAAAGCCAAGGGCTTGTCGTTCGCCGAGGGCGACGTCAACTACCACTACTGGAAGCCCAAGCCCGCCGAACTGGCGGCAGCGGAAGCCGAAACCGCCCAGGCGGTCGCCCGGCTGGAGGAGGCAAAATGACCGAATTCCGCGACCCGCGCCAGACCTTCGGCGCCTGCGTGAGTGCATTAGCCGAAGCCAACCCGGATATCGTCATCCTGTCGGCCGATTCGGGCAAGAGTTCCGGGTTCAAACCGTTCGCGGCGGCCCACCCCGACCGCTACTTCGAGTGCGGCATCATGGAGCAAGGCGTCGTCGGCATCGCGGCGGGACTCGCCACAACCGGCAAGATTCCCGTCTTCTGCGCCATCGCGCCGTTCACGACCGCGCGGCCCTACGAGATGGTCCGCAACGACGTCGGTTACATGCGCCAGAACGTCAAAATCGTCGGCCGCAACGCCGGCATCTCGTACTCCGACCTCGGCGCGACCCACCACTCGCTCGACGACTTCGCGCTCATGCGGATGATCCCGGGCATGACCGTGCTCGCGCCGCAGGACCCGACCGAGATCGAGCAGGCCGCGGCGGCGATGATCGAGCACGTCGGCCCGGTGTACCTGCGTATCGGCAACGAACCGATCCCCGAGCTGGGCCTGCCGGGTAAGTTTACGCTTGGCAAGGCCCGGTTGATCCGGGAGGGTACGGACGTCACCCTCGTCTCAACCGGCAATGTGACGCGTGCCGCACTGGCGGCGGCCGAGCAGCTAGCCGCCCGGGGCATCGCGGCGGAGGTGCTCGGCGTACCGACCGTCTGGCCCCTCGATCAGGCGGCCATCCTCGACTCGGCCCGCAAAACCGGCCGCGTCGTGACGGTCGAGGAACACTACGTCGTCGGCGGGCTCGGTACCATCGTGCAGGAGACCCTCTCCGGCCTCCCCATCCCGGTGACCAAGCTCGGCATCCCCCACGAGTACGCGACCTCCGGTCCGTACGCCGAAATCCTCGCCCACTACGGTCTCGACGCCGCCGGCATCGTGCGCGCCGTCACGACGTAGGTACGTCAAACGGGTTGACGAGCGGCACCCTCATTGGCGAAAAGTCGCGAACATTGCGAGTCGCGACCGTGAGACCATGGTGTACCGCCGTGGCGGCGACAAACGCGTCCCGGTAGTCCCCGGGGTTGGGAACGTGCAGACGCCCGGCGAGTAGCGCGACCTCCGTGTCGACGGGCAGAATGCGCCCGTCGTACCACCTCAGGACACTGTCCCGCAGCCAAGCGTTGAGAGTCTCGCCCTGAGCCGGATCCCGGCGCTGCGTGAGCGCGACCCACTGCGACAACTCGCTGATCGTGACCGTCGAGAGGTAAACGGTGGAGAAGTCGATCCCGGCTGCCCAAGTCCGGACGGCGGTGTTCATTCGCCCAGCGGACTTACGCAGTTCACTGATCACATTCGTGTCCACCAGCCACCCGCTCACGCGTCCACCGACCGCAAGAATAGTTGCAGCCGTGGCGGTTCGCCCACAATGTCTTCGTCCCAATCCGCATCACTGGAGAGCGTTTGCAGGAGCGACGGCGAACCGCCTTCCGCCAGTGACGGGAAGCGGGCGGCATCAAGCACCACCAGCGACGGCTCACCCCGATTAGTGACCCGCACACTCCCGAACCGGCGGGCGGCGCGACTGATGAGACTGGGGTCGCGATTGAACTCCCGCGCGGTGTACTCCCGTTGCAAAGTCTCCATGAGCACCTCCATTGACGGTACGTACCGTCAGTC
>JAIRVA010000244.1 GCA_031254155.1 Propionibacteriaceae bacterium | reverse complement strand
ATGCGCCGGGTTGCGGACGCCCTGGCGGAGGGCGCGCGCGCCGAGTGGGGGGACGGGGTCAAGATCGTGGGCGACGGCTGGTGGGTCTCCCTCCGCCCGTCGAACACCGAGCCGCTGCTGCGCCTCAACGTGGAAGCCCGCGACGGGGACACGATGGCCCGGCTCCGGGACCGCGTTCTGTCGCTTGTGAAGGAGAAATGATGCTACTCGACTCGACCCTGCTGGGTATCCTCGCCTGTCCGGCCTGCCACTCAAACCTGAGCGTGGACTACGAGGCCAAGGAGTTGGTGTGCAACTCGGCGGACTGCGGGCTCGCGTACCCGATCCGCGACAACATCCCGATCATGCTCGTCGACGAGGCCCGGTCGACCAGGCGGAGCGGATAAGTCTCGCCATGTTCGACGACGCCCTGCTGGACGACCCGGCCGCGCTGGCGGCGCGGGGCGAGCGGTTACGCTGGCTCGCGCTGGCGGGGGCGCGCCTGAGGCAAGAGGACACCGAGGACGGGGCGAGCGTGGCGACCAGTCTCGCGCTGACTTCCCCCCGCTCGGTGCTCCTCATCGGCGAGGAGGCGCGGCTCGTCCGGACCCTCGTCGAACCGCACTGTCCCGTACCCTGCGTGGCCTGGCCGCTATCGGTTTTGCCGCCGTGGGCGGGCCCGCTGGACTTCGTCATCGTCCTGGCGGGCACCGACTCGGGTCCGCTGGCGACGTGTCTCGAGGCGATCCGCCGCGGGGCCGTCGTCTTCGTCGTCGCGCCCCAGGGCTCCCCGATCCTGGACGCGGCCGGCCCGGCGGCCGCCTGGGTGACGGCGGGGGATGACCCTTTCGTCGCGGCGCTGCTGGCGCTGAAGACGCTCGCCACGCTCGGTCTGGGGCCGGGTTTCACCCTTGAAGCCGCCGCGGACGTCCTGGACTGCGTGGCCGAGGAGTGCGGCCCGCGGTACGGGCTGGAGGTGAACCCCGCGAAGAACCTCGCGTGTGCCCTCGCGGACGCCGTACCGCTCGTGTGGGGCAGTACGGCACCCGCCGCGCGGGCGGCCGGACGGGTCGCGGCGGCGCTCCGGGCCGCGACCGGCCTGCCGGGGTTCGCCGCCGACGTGGCCGGCCTCCTCCCGCTGGTCGCCACCGCGCCGGTACGGGACGTGTTCGCTGACCCGTTCGAGGACGGTGTGACCCGGCCGGCGTTTTGTCTGCTCGGCCTGGACGACGGCGAGGACCCGGTCGGTGGCGCCGAGTTGGAACGGCTGGCCCTGGACCGCGGCGTCAGAGCCGAGACCATCCGGTTCGCGCACGACAACCCAGTCCTGAGGTACGCCGGCCTCACGCAGCACGGACTGTTTGCGGCCGCCTACCTCGGCCTCGCGACGATCAAGGAGTGACAATGAAACAAGTCAGGGTGCTGAACGGCGTCAACCTGGGCCGGCTGGGCACGCGGGAACCGGAGTTGTACGGTGCGGTCACCCACGCGCAACTGGCGGAGCACCTCATCGGGACGGGGGCGGCGCTCGGGCTGGCGGTGGAGGTCCGGCAGACCGACGCCGAGGCGGAGCTGGTCGCCTGGCTCCACGAGGCGGCGGATGCGGGGGCGGCCGTCGTCCTCAACGCCGGGGCCTGGTCGCACTACTCGTTGGCGATTGCCGACGCGGCGCGGGAGGTCGGCCAGTTGGTCGAGGTCCACATCACCAACATCTTCGCCCGCGAGGAGTTCCGGCACCACTCGGTCATGTCGGGGGTCGCCAGTGGCGTCATCGTCGGGCTCGGGCTCGCCGGGTACGATTACGCGCTCGCGCACCTGGCCGCCCAGAACTGACGTGGCGACGGCGGAGTGGACCCTGGCGGCGGGGGAGCGGCTCATCGCGCGTCACCTCGGGGGAGACTGGTCCTTCGGGCTTGACCACGCGCGGACGCGCGTGGGGTGCTGCCACTACGCGGCGAGGCGCATCACCTGTTCGACGTACCTGGTCGCCTACCTGGCCGATGACGAGGTGGAACAAATCATCCTGCACGAGGTCGCGCACGGGCTGGCGGGACCAGCGGCGGGGCACGGCGGGCGGTGGCGGGCCCAGGCCCGGGCACTGGGGTACACCGGGGGCGCGACGATCGAGGTCCCGGAGGCGCGCCTGTCGGCGCGCTGGCGCGGTACCTGCGGGGCCGGGCACGAGATCCTGCGCCACCGCCGACCACCCGGCCGCGTCTACTGCGGGGCCTGTGCCAAGGCGGGCGCCCGGCGCCCGGTCACCTGGCAGGACCGGGGGCTGGGGCTGCTGGCCCGGGGCTGAGAATCCGCTTGCGGACCCACATCGGTGAGACGATGATGCCCGCGTGCCGGGCGACGAGGAGCAGGGCCACCCCGAGCGCGCCGAGCAGGATGACCGGGACGACCGACGCCTCCAGGCCGAACTGGCCGCCGGTCAGCCAGTCCGGGCCGGTCCACGTACTCACGAACCAACTCTCCTGGGTGCCGGCACCGGAGACGACCGACCCGAAGACCGGCCCTTCCATCACGTTCCAGGCAAAATGGAGTCCGATGCACCACCACAGGGACCGGGTGATCACGTAGACCGCGGCGAACAAGATCCCGGCTTCGACGGCGATCGCGACCGCGCCCCACACGGTGGCCTCGGAGTTGGTGAGGTGGAGCAGGCCGAACACCAGGGCGGACACGGCGACGGCGCCCCACGTCCCGACACCCTCTTCGACGAGGCGGAACAAGACCCCGCGGAAGATGATTTCCTCCGCCACGGCGGCGGCCAGGCCGAGCGTGAGGAGGTCGGTCCAGGGATCGTACGCCGGGTTGACCCCCGTGATCCGGTAGACGCCGACGAGGGCGAGCAGGCCGACGGCGACGCTGATGCAGACCGCGCCGACGAGGCCGCCCTTCAGCAGGCCGGGCGCCCGCCGGGGGAGCAGTTCGTACGGGCGGAGGCGGGCCTCCATAACGAAGACCAGGACGCCGTACGCGACGATGGCCGCGATGAGTTCGTCCAGCAGCGGGACGAAGCTCGTCGGGGAGAGGGTGTAACTGCCGGCGATCGCCCACGCGACCGAGGTGGCGAGGAGCAGGGTGGTCACGAGCACGACCGCGAAGGCGCCCGCCCGCAGTCCGGCCGAGGCGCGGAGCGGCGCGAGGGGCGGATACGGCCGGAGCGGATGATCCGGGGTGAGACGGTCGGAATCGCGCAGCGTGGGCCGGGACTCCCGGACCAGCTCGTAGAGTGTCATACGGTTCCTTCCCGTCACCCGGAGTCTACCAGGTGCCTTCTCCCCTCCCTCCTCTCCCCCTCCTCTCCTCCGCGAAAGCATGAAAACGCGCGAAAAAGCGGTGGAAAAGGTACCGCAATCCCACAAGCGGCGGGGAGTTAGGGGTACGTCGGGCGGGCCGGGTACGATAGGGGACGTGGTCGGGAAGCGATGGGCAGCGGTGGTCGTCGGCGTACTTCTGCTCGCCGGATGTACGGCGTCGGCCAACACCGGTCCGACCCCCACGACCCCCGCGGCGACGGGGATGGCCACCCCGACACCGCCAGTACGCTCGCTCGCCGATCTCGGTTACACCCATACCCCGGCGAACCGGATCTGGCTTCCCGCGGTGGCGCTGACGTACACTGCCGACCAGCCTAACGCCCTCATCGCCGTCGGCGGCGTGGCCCAGGCGGGCGCGGTGGAGGACTGCCTGCGGACGACCCTGCCCAGTCTGGGCTGGACCATCACCGCCGACGCCCCGGGCGCGCTCCTGTTCGAGGACGCGGAGTGGCACGGCGCCTACGTCGTGGGTACCGACACCTGGGCGTTGACCGTTCGCAACGACTGAGTGGGTCGGGCCCGCGGCGGGGTGCGTGTCCGGGCGGGGATCACGTCGGCAAGACCCCAGCCGTACGCGAAGCAATGATATTTGTACGTAGCCGGACGAAGTCTTGCAGCTCCGTGGCGGACCCCTGGGTGGGGTGCCACGATCCGTCCGCCAGCCAGCGCTGGAGCGTGTCGGCGACCGCTGCGGCGGACAGCTGCCGTGCGTTGACCGGCGCGCCCGCCAGCCCGACGACCATCCGGAGGATCGCCGCGCCGAGGGCGGACGGCCAGGGCCGGCCGTACGCAACATCGGCGGCGAGCGCGCGGGTAAAGGTCGCCGTCGCGGCGGGCCAGAGGCAGACGATCACGCCGCCTGGGCGGACGATACGGCGGGCCTCGTCGAGAACGGCGACGGGGTCGGGGTGGAGGTGGAGCAGGTTGGCGATCACCACGGCATCCGCCGTCGCGTGATCGAGCCCTGTCGCCGCCGCGTCCGCCGGGATCCCGCGGGTGATCCGACCGGCCGCCCGGGCCCGGTCTAGCATGGGCAGACTGGCATCGACACCCACGACCGTCCACCCGGCCCGGACCAGCGGTGCGGCGCTCAGCCCCGTCCCGCAGCCGAGGTCAACGGCCACCCCCGCGGGTCCGAGGTCGCGCAGGGCCGTGGTGAGCGCCGCCCGGGTGAGCGGGGAGTCCCAGATGTGGTCGTAGACCACCGCGTACCCCCGCCAGAACCACTGCAGGCGGGTGGCCATCAGTAGATGAAGAGCCGCCAGCCGCCAGTTTTGATGCCGCTCAGGACCCACGCCCCGTACGCGATCGCGGCCAGGCCGGCCCACCACGCGCTCTGCCCGGAGAAGAGTACGCCGATCCCGCCCACGGTGAAGATGCCGCCGATGATGACGCACTTGGCGATGTACGCACCGCCCCGAATCTTCTGTCCGGTCGTCAGTGTGGTCGGTTCCTGAGGTACGGACTCAGGCGCGTTGGTCGGTTCATTGATAGACATATTGCCTCCTGTCTAGGTTGACCCGCCTAAGCCTATGAACCCGCCCACCCCGCTGTCGATGGGGAAAGACCGCCATCCCCGTCCGTACCCCCCCGATTCCTGCGAAAGCATGAAAACGCGCCAACCGGCCGGCCAAAACGTACCGCAATCCCACAACTCACGACTCAGCGCGGTCGGCGGGATTGCGGTACGGCGCTAGCCGGGCTGTCGTCGGGAGCGGGTACGGCGTACGGAGCAGGTACGGCTCAGTTGGCGGTGGGCCGCCGGAGTACGAGGGCTCGCTCAACCGAGCGAACGATCTCGGCCGGACGGGACAGCATCGTGGCCGTGACCGTGATGATGAGCCAGCCCTCGTCCTGGAGATGGCGTCGGCGGTTGGCGTCGAGGTCCATCTGGTCACGCGTCGACGCGTGGACGATGCCGTCGAACTCGACCGCCACTTTGGCCTCGTCATAGCCGAGATCAACGTGGTACATCCGGGGGACCCCCGGGCACCAGACCTCAAGGTTGACCTGCGGTTCGGGCAGGCCGCCACGGACGAGCAGCAGCCGGGTCCGGGTTTCGTAAAGGGAGTCAGTCCCCGCGCGGACGCGCAGCATCGCCCGGCGGGAGCGCACAACACCCTGGACGCCGGTTAGTTCGTCCAACCGGGCGCGCATCTCGTCGAGTGTGATGAGAAAGTCGTTGCGGCGTACGAACCCGTCGCCTACCTCCACCATCGCGTCATCGCTGGTACCCGTCAACTGGAGCCAGTGGTCGACGGGGTGGAGAACCGGCAATCCCCGGGGCCGCCGCCAGACGTCGAGCTCTCGCAACGTTGAATGACCGACGACATTGCTGCGCTGGGGACGGTCGGCCGGACCCTTCACCAGGAGGTGGACATGGTGCCAGTCGGCCACCTCCGTCGGCAAGGCGATGTCGAGCGCTTGGAGGGCGGTCGAACCGTACAGGACCGGGTCCCTGTCGGCGTACAGTGCCATTGCCGCTCGTACCCTCAGCAGCCAGTCCGCTCGAAGACTCGCCCACTGGTCGGGGCCCGGGGCCTGGTAGGCCTTGGTGTACGCGCCGCGTAATACCCGTTCGTAGCCCAGGTGTCGATAATTGTGACGGTTGACCCAGCTGGTGGGGGTCAACTCGATTTGTGATTCAGTACGCATGATAGTAACCATGGTGGGTCACCAAGCCTCGTGGATGGTTATCCACAGATCGGGGCAAACCAATTTCTGGCATGTGGATAACTCCACGGTCGTACTCACTCGTCACAACTCGTACCGCAATCCCACACAACCGCCCTCAGATCCCCCGTCTGCAGGTCAATTGTGGAGTTGCGGTACGTTGTCGGCCAACTTTCG
>JAIRVA010000090.1 GCA_031254155.1 Propionibacteriaceae bacterium | reverse complement strand
GGGCGTCGAGCGCGGCCCGGATATCGCGCAGGTTCGCCAGCGAGTGGACGCCCATGATGTCGAAGCGGAAACCGTCGACGTGGTAGTCCTTCACCCAGGTGACAACGGAGTCCACCATCAGCTTGCCCATCATGAGGTTCTCGGAGGCCGTGTCCTGGCAGCAGGTGTAAGTCTCGATGTCGCCGCCGGCGTCGAGCCGGTGGTAGTACCCCGGCACGACCCGGTCGAGCACCGACTTCGCCCCCTGCCCGGACGCCGACGTGTGGTTGAACACCTCGTCGAGGACCACCCGCAGCCCGATGGCGTGCAGCCCGCCCACCATCGAGCGGAACTCGGCGGTCCGGGCCCCACCCACCTGGTCGGGCGTCGTGGCGTACGACCCCTCGGGCGTGCTGTAGTGCCACGGGTCGTACCCCCAGTTGTAGGCGTCCTGGTCGGCGACGGCCTTGATCGCGTTCGCCGGGCCGTCGGAGGCCGGGGCCGGGTTGGCCGGGATGGCCGGGGTGACCTGGTCGGCGCGGTTCTCCGGGATCGTGGCGATGTCGAAGGTCGGCAGCAGGTGGACGGTGGTCAGGCCCGCGTCGGCCAGGGCGGCGAGGTGGGTCATGCCGTTCGAGCCCAGTTCGGCGAAGGCGGCGTACGTCCCGCGCTCGGCGGCCGGTACGGAGGTGTCGGCGGCGGAGAAATCGCGGACGTGCAACTCGTAGATGGTCTGCTCCGCCTGGGTCCGCAGGGGAGCGGGGACCGGGGTGTCGGCCCACAGCCCCGGCGCCCACTGCGGACTCGTGAGGTCGACGAAGACCGACCAGCCGGAGTCGGTGGTGAGGCCGACCGAGTAGGGGTCGGTGACGAGGTTTTCGACCACCCCCGCCTCGCTGGGGACGAACACGTCGACGGCCCACACGTAGGCGTCATTGGTCCAGCTCGCGGGCCCGGTGACGCACCACACGCCGGTCGCCGGGTCGAGGGTGGCAGGCGTCCGCGTGGCGGGCACCGAAGCCGTCCCGCTCACCGCGGCCTCCAGATCGGCGGTGATGATGTCCACCGTCGTCGCCGTCGGCGCCCACACGCAGGCCGTCGGGACGCCGCCCGTCCACGTCAGGCCGAGGGTCGCGTCGCCGGCCGCGGCGTACAGGTCGTCCAGGAGGCGCGCGGTCTGCATGCCGGTTTCGACCGCGACGTCGCCCCCGGCGTCGGTGGCGAGCAGGGTGTACGGCCCGGCGACGAGCGCGGCTTTGAGCGTCGTGGCGAGATCGGGCGGCGTGCAGCCCGCCCCCGGACACGTCGTGGCGACGGTGAGGGTCTCGTACCCAGTCGTGCGGGTGTTCCGCGTTGCCAGTGCAGCGCTCACCGGTCCGGCCGGCGTGAGGGTGATCTCGGGATGATCCGCCCACGACCAGGTCAGGCTGGCGGCGGGGACGTCACCGGCCTGGGCCGGGACGGCCAGGGTCGTCCGGTCGAGCCAGATCCCGATCGACTGGCCGAGCCCGAACGCCGGGGGCTCCGACACTGTGATGGCGAGTTTGTGGTCAGCCGGGGTGTAGGTGAAGGAAACGAGCTTGTTGGCCGCCGTACTGAAGTAGATGTTCGCGCCGTTCGGGGCACCGCCCTCGCCGTAGTTGACGGTCCAGCTGAGGCCCACCATGACCTTGACCTGGTAGGTACCGACGGGCAGGGCCGAGGTCGCGTAGGTGTACGTGCCGTCGGCCTCGGGTGTCATCGCCGTGGCCAGGCAGGCCGGCTCCCAGTTGCCGCCGTTCCCGTTCGTGTCCGGGCAGCCGAGCGCGGATTGCAGGGTGCCGGGCAGGGTGACAAGCGCAGATGCCGGGGCGGCGAAACCGACGTGGGTCGTCGGATTATAGATGATGTACGTGGGGTCGCTCGTGGCCGTGAACGTCAGGTTGTCCCCGCCCGCCTTGCCCCCGGCCCCGTAGTTGACATCCCAGGTCCCGCCCTCGGTGAACTTGAACTGGTAGTCGCCGGGCGGGAGCTGGAACTGGCCGGTGTAAAGATTGCTGGCGGCGTCGTACGTCAGGTTGGCCGCGGTGCAGTCGGGGGCCCAATCCGACGCACAGCCGAGGACGGTCTCGAAGGTACCGGGGACCGAAACGACTGGGACCGAGTCGGCCACCGGTTGGGCCGGGGAAGCGGGCTCCGCGAGCGCGGGGACGGCGGGCAGGGCGAGCGCGAGCGCGGCGGTGACGGCGATGGCCAGCCGGATGAGGCCCGGGCGACGGGGATGGGACATGTGGACTCCTCTCGGCCGCCGGCCCGCACTGCCTCGTGGCGGGCCGTTCTGGAAGCGGCACTGGGAGACAGTATAGTGCTAGCTTGGCGATAAGGAGTACGAAATAGCACTATTGGCTAGACTATTGGTTCCACGGGCGGTGGCGTGGAGGCGCTACCACCGGGCAGGGGGCGGGTACGGGGACGCTGGCGGCGGGGTTGGCCGGGGCGGTGGCCGCCGGGTGGCCAGGGCCATGATGAACAGGCTGAGTCCCACGATCACGCCGATGGCGGCGACCGCGTAGCCGCCCAGGAGGATCAGCCCCAGGCCCGTGATCGGCGAGGGGGTCGACACCATGGCGTAGCCGCTGGCCGACGCCGATGTACAGGTCACCTCGTACGCGCCCGCTGTCGGCGCGGTGAACTCCGCGGCGCCGAAGTAGCCGGCGTCGCGGAGGGTCGAATCAGTGGTGGGTACGGTGACGGGCAGGGGCGTACCGTCCTGGGCGACGGTACAGGTCGCCTGCCCGCTGACGATCCAGACGACGTAATGACGCGCGGAGCCGAGGTAGACCGTGGTGGGCGTGTTGAGGCTGATCACGGGGGTGTCGGTCCAGGCGTTCATCACGTGTTTGACATAGCGGTTGGCCCCGCCGATGGCAAGGACGGGGACGAGGACGGCGACCACCACGGCCACGATGAGGCGGTTCTGGCGGCGCCGGCGGGCGGCGACTGGTGGTGCCACCGGCGGGAGGGCGGAGTAAGACTTCGCTGTCACGGTACCTCCTTTGCGGTTACGCTTCCCAGTTTACGGGGAAGTGGTGGCGCGGGGAACGAGGGAGACTGTTCCACCTTGCCAAAGGGGGGCTCAGGGGCGTTTCGGGTGGCTGGCGGTCCAGGTGATGCCGGCCGAGGCGGCGATGATGCAGGCCATGGCGAGGACCTCGGTGGCGGTCAGGCGTTCGCCGAGGATCAGGAGCGCCGTACACGCGGCCATCGCCGGTTCGATGGACATCATGATGGAGAAGATCCGTTGGTCGAGCGTCCGCAGCGCGCTGAGTTCCAGGCCGTACGGGATGACCGAACTGAGCAAACCGAGCCCGAGTCCGCCGACCCAGAACCAGGGGTTGGTGAGCCCGGTGCTGGCGAGCGTGAGGACCGGTACCACCAGCGCCACGCCGCCCAGGAGGTTCGCCCAGGCGACGGGCTCGGCACCCGGCCAGTGGCGGCCGACGTGGGGGGCGGCGAGGATGTAGCTCGCCCAGCAGGCCCCGGCGACGAGGGCCAGGATCACCCCGGGCCAGTTGAGGCTCCCCGGCGACCAGCCCAGGACCGCGACACCTGCGCCGGCGAGCCCGACCCAGATCAGGTCCCGCGCCCCGCGGCTGCGGTACACCGCGACCCCCAGCGGCCCGAGGAACTCGAGGGTGACCGTCAGTCCGACCGGGATGTGCGAGATGGCCTGGTAAAACGTCACGTTCATGGTGATGAGCGAGACGGAGTACCACGCCAGGGTGGCCCAGTCCGCCCGCGTCCGGCGGCGCGGCCGGGGCCGGACGACGGCCAGCATGATCAGGCCCGCCGCCGTGACCCGCAACCACACGAGCGCCAGCGGCCCGGCCAGGGGAAAGAGCGACTTCGCGATCGCCGACCCGAACTGAACCGACACAATCGCGCCCAGAACGAGGAGAATCGCCTTTCGCACCCGTCAAGACTAGCTTCACTTGGTGCTCAACTTCTCGATTTTTGAGCCGAGTTTTCGTGGGGCCGTCTGGACGGTTTTGTGAGGCCTCGTTTCAAGCTAGACTAAGGCCAGTTATGTATCTTTTGGTGGATTGTTGTCCGGCGACAATGGGGGGTTTACTATGAGGTCGCATCTTCGGAAGTTGGCGTTGACGTGCGCCATCGCTTTGGTGGGAACGATTGCGGGGGCGGCGGTCCTCGTACCGACGGTGAACGCGGCCGGAGCCCCGGATCCAGCCCGGTCGACGCTCACGGTCGCGCCGCTCTCGGCCACCGGGAAATGCGGCGAGAAGGTCGTGGTCACGGCCACGGCGAAGATCGTTGATTCCGCCGGTACGGCGGTGTCCGGGGCCAAGGTCACCTTTGGCAGCTATCTCACCGCGGGCCCGGTGGCGACCGGCAGCGACGGGGTGGCCCAGATGAAGCTCACGGTCACCCTCGGCGCCAAGCCGGTGTCGGCGACGATTCCCGCCACGATTGACGTCGGCGGTGTGGCAACCAACATTGGCGGGTCGCCCCAGACCGCGACGCTGACGCCGACCGGCGAGTGCTATGCCTCGACCTTGGCTGTGACCCCCAGTTCGTCCACCGTGTACGCCGACGGTACGAGCGCGTGGACCGGCGTACTCGCTGTCAAGACCGCCCTCGGCGAACCGGCACCGGGGAACCCGGACAATGTCGTCGTCAACATCTCGACGGGCGGCCACCCCACGGCGGCCGTCACGACGACGGTTGTGGGTGGTGCCGACGGGACGTACAACCTCACGTTCACCTCGGCGACCCCCGGCACGTACACGGTGGCGGCTAGCTGGTACCAGTACACCGCGCCCGCCCAGACCATCACCTTCGCCGCGCTGACGCCCTCCCGGACGGCCTCGACGCTCGAAGCTCTCACTCCGACCGTCATCCAGCCGTGCGGCGGCCCGGCGGGGGAAGCCTCCCTGCTCGCCACGGTCCGTGACGCCCAGAACCACGTGATCGGCGGCCAGGCGGTCGACATTTGGATCGGCTCCGGTGCGAAGTCGACGTACACGACCGGGCCCGACGGTACGATCACGTACCGCTTCAGCTCCGACACCCAGGCCTCCCGGACGACCTTCCAGGTCCACGCCGCCCTGAGCGGCGCCACCGCCGAAATCGGGGGTTCGCCGGCGCCGGTGGTCTACCAGTTGGCACCGGGCTGCGGTGCTCGCCCCTCCTCCTTCAACGTCAAGATCCAGTACGGGGCCCAGACGGTCGGGGTGCCCAACCCGGTGACCGTAACCCTGGCCGACGCCGACGGCCAGCCCATCCTGGGCGCGGCGTCGCTGCTGTCTCTCGTACCGTCGTCGAACGCCGTCACGGTGTCGTCGCCGATTGTGGACAAGGGTGACGGGACGTACGTGGCGAACCTGAACTCGAACCAGGTCGGCAGCTACACCCTCGACGTGAAGTACGACGGGGTGTCCGTGCTCAGCTCGCCGGTTCCCTTCGCCTTCCAGCTCGGCTCGCGGCTGGTCGTGACGCCGACCACCCTCGCCGCCGGCGGGACCGCCGCCGTGACGCTGATCCTCGAGGACAAGACCGGCCAGCCGTCGGTGAACGTCCCGGCTGTGTTCAGTGTCGACGGTGCCGCGACGATCACCGCCGCCCAGGAGCGGTCGGATGCGAACGGGCGCGTGACCGCGACGCTCACCGATCTCACAGCGGAAACGGTCACCGTGCACGTCAAGGTCAACACCGCCGACGGTATGCAGGAGATCACCACCCCCGTCGCCGTGACCTTCACCCCGGGCGCGTTTTCCGCTGCCCAGTCGGTGTTCACGCTGAGGGATGAGACCGCCGTACCCGCGAGTGGCACCGGTACCACGGCGCTCGGCCCGTACACCGGGATCCTGACGGCCAAGGACGCCAACGGCAACCTGATCACCACCCTCGACCCGGCGACGATCAGGTTCGCGGCGTCGTCGTCCGCGGTCACGGTTTCCACACCCCAGAACCAGGGCGACGGTACGTACACCGCGAGCTTCTCCGCGAACTCGGGGGACGCGACGGCCTCGGTGACGGTCGCGGGCTCGGCCAAGGTGGCCAACGGGTCGGGGCTGACCGACCTGCCGATGAACTTCGGGATCATCTCGGTTGACAACGAACGGCTGGCCTGCCTGAGCCTCTCGGCCAACCGGCTGGTGGCGACCGTGGGCGAGACGGTCACGCTCGACGTCCGGTGCCTGCCGGGGTACGAGGCGTCGGGGCCGACGGGACCCACCCTCGTGTCTTTCGCCGTCGAGGGCGGCGCCACGATCGAGGGCCAGACGGAGATACAGGCGCTGACGAACTCCGACGGGAACGCGACGGTGGACCTCACGAGCAGGGTCGCCGGTACGATGACCGTGCGCGCGCAGGTGGTCAGCAGCTTGCAGGGGATCATGTCGATCCAGAACTCCCCGTTGTCGATCACGTTCACGCCGTCGGTACCGGTGGTGGACGTGGCCAACTCGCTGTTCACCGTCACCCCGACCACATCGGCCGCCTCCGGCGCCCCGGTGGCGAACGGCAACGCGGCGACGGATTACTGGACGGGGACGGTGACGCTGAAGACCGCGGCCGGTCAAACGGTGGCCGGTGACCCGGCGCTGATCAAGGTCACCCCGTCGTCGTCCTACGTGACGGCGTCGGCGGTGACGCCGAACGCCGACGGTACGTACAAGGTGACGTTCACCTCCCAGGTGGCAGAGATGTTTACAGTGACGGCGACGTACGACGGGGCGACCATCGCCACTGCCCGGTCGGTCACCTTCCAGGCGGGACCGCCCGCCGTGGCGGTCACCATGGGTACCCTGAGCGGCGGGGCCGACCTCACCGTCGGCGGGACGGTGGAGGTGTTCCGCCCGAGCGTGACGCCGGCCACGGCGACGCTCACCTACCAGTGGTACCGTGACGGCGTGGCCATCCCCGGTGCGACCAACCCGGTGTACACGCTGACCGCCGCCGACCTCGCGCCGTACCTCTCCGTGACGGTGACCGCTGCAGCGCCCGGCTACCTGTCGACGTCCAAGACGCTGGCGGTCGCCAAGATCGCGGCCGTCCACGACGTGACGCTCGCCGGTGAGGCGACCGTCGGGTCGACCCTGACGGCGACGGCTGGCACGGGTGATCCGCTCGCCGTGTACGCGACGCTGGTGATGTCCTGGCAGCGCGTCTCGGGCGCGACTGTGACCACCGTTGCCGGGGCGACCGGGCCGGCCTACGCCGTCACGGCGGGTGACGTGGGCTATCAGCTGCGGGCCTGCGTGGCGGATGTCAACTCTCCCGACCAGGCCATCTGCTCCGCGCCCACTCCGGTGGTCACGGCGTACGTGCCCGGACCCGACCCGGTCGAGTCCTCGATCACGGTGAGCCCGCAGCTCGCGTACCTCAACCAGCCGGTGACGGTGACCGCGCTGGTCAAGGACACGACGGGCGTGGTCATGTCCGGGGTGGACGTGTCGTTCACGGCGAGTGCGGGCACGCTGGGCAGCGTCTGCCGGACCGACGACACCGGCACTTGTACGGTGACTCTGAACTCCCAGGTGGCGGGCACTGTCACGGTGAACGCCTATGTCAACGGTCAGGAGATCTCGGGCTCGGGTACGGTGGTGACCTTCGAGAGGGAGAACTGCCCCGCAGTGGTGGACTCCATCTCGACGGTGTTCGACAAGACCGTGGCCATGGCGGACGGGACGGACGCCATGACTGTGACGTTCGCGGTGATACCCGGAGGCTGCGAGGTGGTGTCGAAGTACGACATCAGCCGGGTGGGGTTCACGGTCGCGCCCATCGGGGTGACGGCCACCGCCCCGGAACCGATCTCGGCGGAGACGGCCAGTGCCACGCTGGTATCGAGTACGCCAGGAGCGTACACCGTCCAGACGACCTACGACGGCGAGAACTATGGGTCGCCGCAGGTCGTGGTGTTCACATCGGCACCGGCACCGTGCATCGTTTCGCCCTTCGACGTGGCGACGCTGACGGTCACTCCCGGCGGCGATTTTGTGGTGGGCTCGAACGCGACGGTGACCGCGACGGCGATCACCTGCGACCTCCCGGTTGCGGGCGTTGATGTGAATTTCGAACTCGCCGCCGGTCTCACCGCCGTGGATGGCGTCTCGTCGTGCGTGACCGACGAGACGGGTGTCTGCTCGATCCGGGTCACGGCCAACCAGCCGGGAACGTACGCGATCACGAGCTCGCGCTCGGTGAGCAGCTCGGTACCGGTGACGTTCGTGGCGGGGCCGGACTGCATGCCGCCGCTGCACTGGTTGTATTTCGACGCGGACACCGCGCCGGCGGATGGCACCGCGATCACGGCAACGTTCAACACTGCTATCCCCTGTGGGGCGGCGCAGGACGATCTGAGCAAGGTGAGCTTTAGCATCACGCCGACGGGGGTGACGGTGTCGGGTCCCACGCGGGTCGTGGCGAGTGTGTTCGCGGCCACGCTGACCTCGCGGACACCCGGGACGTACCGGGTGCAGGCGCTGTACGACGGGATGGTCATGGAGACGAGAGACGTGACGTTCGAAGCGGTGACGCCGACCACGGGTACGCCGACGAGCACGGGTGGTACCCCGACGGGTACGGGTACGCCGACGTCTCCTTCGCCGACGAGTACGACGAGTACGACGAGTTCGGCCCCGACGAGTACGGGTACCCCGACGACACCGGCCCCGACCGGGACTGCGAGTACGGGTACCCCGACGTCGACTCCGACGGGTACCCCGACTCCAGCCCCGGTCGTCCACGCCCCCACGGGTGGTACCGTGCCGATGAACCCGGCGGTGGCCTGGTGCGCCCTCCTGGCCCTGGGCCTCGGGGCGGGCGGTTTCGGGCTCGTCCGGTCGCAGACACGTCGGGCCCAACGATAATCAAGTTGACACGGGCCGGGACGCGGCCCCGACCGGTATGGCCGCGTGGGACTTGGTCATCAAGCGGGAGGGGCCCGGATCGGGTTTGACGTGGGGACGATAGAGTGAACTCATGATAGTCAGCGAAGTCACCGAAGCCGCGCTCCAACTCAGTGAGGAGGAGCGGTTCGACCTCGTGGAGAGTCTGTGGGACTCCCTGCCGTCGGTGGACCCCCTGCCCGTGGATGCAAGTGCGCAGGTGGCGTGGGAGCGTTATCAGGTCCACCGGGCCAACCCGGGTCGGGTCTGGCCCTGGCGGGACGCCCTGGGGACGATCCGGGCCAAGTATGTTGATCAACCCGCTGGATAAACATGGCGGTTCACGTCGTACTGCTTGATGCCGCCCTCGCTGACATCGACGACATCACTGCCTGGTACCGGACAATCGGCTCGCGCCAGGTGCCTCGTTTCCTGGCAGCGCTGGAACAGACCCTCGACTCCATCGAGCGCTACCCCGAGTCTGGTGCGGTCGGGCGGCATGGACTTCGGCGGCGACACTTGCGGGCGTTTCCGCACAGCGTGTGGTACGTCTACGTCGGCGACGAGGTCATGGTGCTAGCTGTTCTCCATGACCGGCGCGGTGACGAGGTACTCAATAGTCGCACCGCCACGAAGTAGTCTGTCGGGGAAGCCGTACTACCTTGTGAACGGGGTAGCGGGTATCCCCGGTCACCACTGCTGGTTGTCCCCGGCGGGGTCCTCCATGGCGACGGGCAGGGTGACGGACCGCGGCGGGATGTCCAGCCCGGCGATGCGTTCGAGCAGCATGTGGGCCGCCGTCGTACCGATGTCGCGGGTCGGGAGGTACGTGACGACCACACCGGGCGGGGTGAAGAGGACGGACGGGGGCCCGCCGAACGACACCAGCCCCACCGCGGGGGGGAGCAGGCCGAGCCGGTGCAGCGCCCGCAGCGTCCCCGTCGCCAAGCGGTTGTTGGCCGCGAAGATCGCGTCCGGCGGGTCGGGCAGCGCCATGAGTTGGGCGGCGGCGCGTTCGCCGTCGGCGTCCAGGACGTACCGTGCCCTAAGAATCAGCGCCGGGTCGGGCTCGGCCCCGGTCACCGACCGGACGACCGTCGCGAACCCGCCCAGCCGCGCGTTGGAGGTCTCGATGGTGTCGGGGCCGGTGATGCAGGCGAGCTGGTGATACCCGGCCTCGTACAGCCGCCGCGTGGCCGCTGCCGCCGACTCGGTGTTGTCGACGACGACGGCATCCGTCACGCGCCGGGGCGGGTGACGGTCGACGCAGACGACGGGTACCCCGCGCGTGAGCGCCCACCCGAGATCCGTCCCGGCCCCCGGCGTGATGATGATCCCGGCGACGGGCTCGCTCGCCGCGACCCGGAGGTACTCCTGCTCGCGCGCCGGGTCCTCGTCGGTGTTGCACAGCATGACCGAGTAGCCTGCCGCCCGCGCGACATCCTCCACCGCGCGAGTCAGCAACATGTAAAAGGGGTTGGCGATGTCGGGTACCATCATGGCGATGATCTCGGACGACGAGGTCCGCAGCCGCCGGGCGTTGCGGTTGGGGACGAACCCCAACTCGGCCGCCGCTGCCTGGACGGCGGCGGCCCGGTTGGCCGTCACCGGCGTCTGCCCCCCGAACACCCGCGACACGGTCGCCGGGGACACCCCGGCCCGTTTGGCGACATCGTAAATGGTGACCATCTGGCCCTTTCCGTACGTCAGAAAATGCAAAGGGGCCAACCCTCCTGGTTGGCCCCCTCGCTCATGACTCAATCAGTCGTATAGTACCGCGGCGATCTTGGGATCGTCGATGTTGGCCTTGGTGTACCAGTAGAATCCGGTGTCGATGAACTTCGCCAGGGTCTTGCCGTTGATGGCGTCGACGGCGGCCTGGACGACCGCGGCCCCCATCCCGACGGGATCCTGGGTGATGGCGCCGTCCATGGTCCCGGCGCGGATGGCGTCGGTCTGGGCCTTGCCGGAGTCGAAGCCGACGAGGTGCACCTTGCCGGACATGCCGGCCTCCTCAACGCCCTTCAGGGCCCCGATGGCCGAGCCTTCGTTGGAGCCGAAGATGCCCGAAATGTCGGGGTTGGCGGCCATGATGGCCTTGGCGATGTCAGCCGACTTGGCCTGGTCGCCCGCGCCGTACTGCGGCTCGAGGACGGTCACATCGGGGCAGTACGCCGCCATGCCGGCCTGGAAGCCGTCGCGACGGTCCATGCCGGACTTGGAGGTCTGGTCGTGGACGATCATCCCGACCTTGCCCTTGTTGTTGATGAGCGCGCACATCTGCTTGGCCGCTTCCTTGGCCGCTGCCTTGTTGTCGGTTGCCGCGGTGGTCAGCGGGATATCGGAGTCGACGCCGGAGTCGAAGGCGATCACGGGGATGCCCGCCGCCTTGAACTTGTCGAGCGTGCTCGCCGCCGCCTTGGAGTCGAGCGCCGCGAACCCGAGGGCGGCCGGCTTCTTCGCCAGGGCGTTGTCGAGCATGGTCATCTGGGACTCGACCTCGGTCTCGGAGGCGGGTCCGACGAACTCGATCTCGACGCCCAGTTCGGTGGCCTTCTGCTCCGCGCCCGACTTCACGGCCTGCCAGAACTGGTGCTGGAAGCCCTTGGAGACGATGGAGATGAAGGGCTTGGCGCCGGTGGTGCTCGCACCACCGGTCGAGGTACCACCAGTGGTCGACGCCCCGCCGCCGTCATTGCTGCTGCAGGCCGCGAGGGCCGCACACATGGCTAGTGCGGCAAGTGCCGCGATTGGTTTCCGCATATCTTTCTCCTTTGTTGTAGTGCGGTTTGCTGTAGGTACGCTTGTCAGCGGCTCGTGGCCTGCCGGTTTCTCAGTTGGTCGATGAAGACGACGATGACGATGACGGCGCCCAGGATGACGTTTTGCCACTGCTGGGGGACCATGATGATCTGGAGGCCGTTGTTGATGACGGAGATGATGAGGGCGCCGATCAGCGTACCGATAATTGAGCCCTTGCCCCCCGAGAGCGACGTACCGCCAATGACCGTGGCCGCGATGGCCTGCAACTCGTACCCCGACCCGGTGGCCGGCTGCGCCGAGCCGAGCCGGGCCGAGATCATGATACCGCCGAGCGCGGTGAAGACCCCGGCGGTCGCGTAGATGATGACGAGCCACTTCTTGACGTTGATGCCGGAGAGCGCGGTCGCCTCCATGTTGGAGCCGATCGACACGTCGTACCGCCCGAGGATCGTCTTGTTGAAGACGACGTACGCCACGGCCGTCGCGAGCAGCAGGATGATGATCGCGTTCGGAAAGGCCGAACCGGGGATGATGACGCCCGTCGAGAGCCAGAGGTACGAGGCGTGGAGGGTGGAATCGAAGTAGATCGGGTGGACGTTGGAGATGACGAGGGCGAGCCCGCCGCAGATCATCATCATGGCCAGGGTGGCGATGAAGGGCGGCAGGCCGAGCAGGGTGACCGCCGTACCGTTGATGAACCCGATGAAGGCGCCGAACAGCAGCGTCAGGATGATGCCGAGCGGGATGGGCAGCCCCCACGTCACGATGAACGTGGCCGACATGACCGCGCAGAGCGCCATCCCGGTCCCCACGCTCAGGTCGATCCCGCTCGTCACGATCACCAGCGTGGCCCCCATGGCCAGGCAGCCGATCACGACCGCGGAGAACAGGATGTTCATGAGGTTGGAGTACGTCGGGAAGGTGTCGGGCCGGATCACCGTGAAGACGAGGTAGATGATCAGCAGCCCGGCGGCGGCGAGCATCTGCTGGAGGCGCGCGCGCCAGCCCCGGGCGGTCCGGACGGGGGCGAGGGTGGCGGTGGGTGCCGGGGTGAGGTCAGAAATGGACATTAACTCATCTCCTTGTCGGCCGAAATGGTGGCGAGGGCCATGATCGCTTCTTGGGTGGCTTCCGCGGCCGGGAGTACGCCGGTCACCCGGCCGTCGCTCATCACCACGACCCGGTGGGCCATGCGGAGGATCTCCGGGAGTTCCGAGGAGATCATGATGATCGACTTGCCCTCGGCGGCCAGGCGGTTGAGCAGCTGGTAGATCTCCTCCTTGGCGCCGACGTCGATGCCGCGGGTCGGCTCGTCGAAGATCAAGATGTCGCAGTCCTTGAGGAGCCAGCGCCCGATGATGGTCTTCTGCTGGTTGCCGCCGGAGAGGGACTTGGTCTGCTGGAAGATGCTCGGTGTTTTGACCTTGAGCAGGTCGGTGATCCGCGTGGCGGCGGCCTCGACCGCGTGCTTCTTCTCGAAGCCGGCGGTGGTGAACTGCGCCCCGATGGAGGAGATGGCGATGTTGTGGGCGACGTCGAGTCCGAGCATGAGGCCGTACTTCTTGCGGTCCTCGGAGAGGTACCCGACGCCGAGGTTCGCCGCCTGGGCGGGGTTGTGGATAGTGACCGGCTGGCCGCGGAGGACGATTTCCCCGCCGGTCAGCGGGTCGGCGCCGATAATGGCGCGGGCGGTCTCGGTCCGGCCGGCGCCCATGAGCCCGGCGAGGCCCAGGACCTCGCCCCGGCGGAGGTCGAAGCTGACGTCGCGGACCATCGTCTTGGCCCGGAGGTTGCGCACCGAGAGGACGATGTCGCGGTCCTCGCGGACCCCGACGGGGCGGGCCGAGGTGTCGATCGCGCGCCCGACCATGTGGGAGATGACGTCGTCCAGGCTGGTGGTCGCGGTGGCGGTCGTCGTGATGTACTTCCCGTCCCGGATCACCGTGATCCGGTCGGTGATCGCGGTCAACTCGGCCATGCGATGGGTGATGTAGACAACGCCCGTCGTGGGCGTGACGAAGCGCCGGATGAGGTGGTGGAGGGCTGCCACCTCGGCCTCGTTGAGGGCGGAGGTGGGTTCGTCCATGATGAGGACCTTGGCGTCGAAGCTCAGTGCCTTGGCGATCTCGACCATCTGCTGCTTGGCGACGGACAGCCCGGAGACCAGGGCTTTCGGGTCAAGGTCAAGGCCGAGGCGGTCGAGCAGTTCCTGGGTCCGGCGGATCTGGGCGGCGGGCCGGGTGAAAACACCGCCGGCCCGTGGCTCGCGCCCGAGCCAGATGTTCTCGGCGACGGTGAGGTGGGGGACCAGGTTGAGTTCCTGGTGGATGATCGAGAGACCCCGTTGTTCGGCCTCGCGGGGGTTCCGTACGTCTAAAGGCTCGCCGTCAAGCCAAAACTTGCCCGACTCGCGGGTGTAGATGCCGGTCAGGAGCTTCATGAGCGTCGACTTGCCGGCGCCGTTCTCGCCGACCAGGCCGAGGACCTCGCCGCGGCGGAGGTCGAGGCGCATCCCGGAGAGCGCCATCACCCCGGGGAAGGACTTGGTGGCGTCCTCGACCTGGAGCAGGAGGGTGGGATCGTAGTCCATGGCCCCAGCCTTTACGGGAGTACGGGGTTGACCGGGGTGACGCCCTTGAAGAACAGAGCGTTGCCGTACACGCGGGTCTCGCCGGTCCGCACGATCAGCTCCGCTGTCGCGGCCCGGTCGTAGAACTCCTGGCGGCCGAGCAGGCGGACGTGGCAGCCGCCGGGGGTACCGGGGTCGGTCCCGACCGTGGCGTCACCCAACTGGGCGGCGGCGATGAGCTCGGTCTGGACGGCGAGGAGCCCGGGTTCGGGGCTCGCCATCAGGCCGAGCTGGAAGGGCTCGAACTCGTCGGGCACGAGGACGGAGCGGATGGCCGCGAGGACGCGGGGCGACGTGAGGCCCGGCAGGTCGAGCAGATCCTTCTTGGCCAACTTCGACGCGGTGAAGTGCGCGTCCGCGATCACCACCGCATCGCCGTGGCCCATCTCGTCCAGCGCGCGCAGAAACTCCCCCGTGAGAATCGGATCGATACCGAACAGCACCTTTGCCTCCTTTGAAATCGATTTCATGAGCCTATGCGACCGACGCAACTCTGTCAAGTATCGTTATGAAATTGTGATGCAGTTCTCTGGAGGCGGGGGAGTCTGCCACTCTTCACGGTAAGTGTATGGGGATATACTAGCGAGATGAAGCGGAGAGAGCTCATCACGCGAATCAACCAGATTGCGAAGGACAAGGGCCTCCCTCCAACGTGGACAGAAGGTGACAGCCACACAAAGGTCGCCATCGGTCGGATCGTGACCGCTGTCCCGCGACACACCGAGAGCAACGAAGACACTGCGCAAGCCATCTTGCGACAAGTACGAAAGGCCGGATGAGCATGGAACTCACTGCACTTAGTCACCGCTGCGACGGTTGGTGGGCTGTCGCTGTACCGGAGGTGGAAGGTCTTTTCACTCAGGCGCGTCGACTCGACCAGGTAGCGGACATGGTCAAAGACGCCGCGTCTCTGCTTCTCGATCAACCCGAGAGCGACTTCACTGTGACAGTGGTACCGCAGTTGCCCACCGCCGAGCAGCGGCGGGTTGCTCAGGTGAAGGCCGCGAAGGTGAGGCTCGCCGAAGCCGAGGCCGAGACGGCCCGCGCGAGCCGTGCAATTGTGGCCACATTGCGTGACCAGGGGCTCACCGTTCGTGACGTTGCGACAATCCTCAATGTGACACCCGCGCGGGTGTCCCAACTTGCCGCCTAGCCTTCCGCTTCGTTTGTGTAGTTGCGGTACCGGATTGGCCGGATTTGGGCGCGTTTTCATGCTTTCGCGGTCACCTCGACCACCGCGGGGGCCGAGGGACGGCGTGGGACCGTTGTCGCCGCCTGGTCGTCCGGCAGATAGGGCGTCATCTGGCGGCAAGATGCCGCAGCTTCACGCCCGTCGGGTCTCAGCCGCCGAATCGCTCCCAGAACGCGGCCGGGGTGAGGATCGGGTAGCGCCCGGCCAGAGCCAGGAGGTCGTGATCTCCGGTGATGAGCCAATCGGCCCCGCTAGCTACCAGCGTCCCGAGCACCGGTGCGTCCGCTGGATCCCGGAGGTCCGGTTCGTTGACGTCGGCCGGCACGACGACGCGGGCCAAGAAGAGGAAGCTGCTCGCCAGGTCTTTGGCCATGGCTTCGTTCACGCTGGCGTGTCGCAGGCGGGGTAGCACGCGGGCGACCTCATCAAGGACGTAGTGAGATGTCACCAACTCGAGGCGACCGGCGCGCCAGGCGCCCACAACCGTGCCCGGAGTGCTCGCTGGGTACGCGATCCCCGACACGAGCACATTTGTGTCCAAGACGACGGTGATGAGTGGCATTAGCGACCGTGCCGAACGGCGTCGGCGACAGCGTCGATCTCGGCCAGCCCCTCCGTTTCGGGAGTGCCGGCGTATCCGGCGGCCACGACTCCGCATAGCTCATCAAATCGGCTTCGTAGCGCGCGAATCTGGTCGAACAAGGCAGAGTCAATCAGCGCTGCGACACGGTCACCATCACGTGTGACAATGATCGTATCGCCGCCGTACTGGACGTGCGCCAGCATCTCGCCCAACCGTTGTCGGAAGGTCACCGCATTCACTTCGGCAATCATCGGCTCCTCCGTATGATCGTATTGGTCAATATGATCATATTAGATGGTCGGGAGAGGTAGTGGACCGTCCCCGTCACCAGATGGTGACTCTCTCCGCGGGGGCGAGCCACAGTTTATCGCCTTCCACAACGTCAAACGCCTCGTAGAACTCGTCGATGTTGCGGATGGTCTGGTTGCAGCGGAACTCCGGGGGCGAGTGGGGGTCGGTCGCGAGCCGGGTGGCGACCAGTTCCGCCCGCGACAGGGAACTCCACGACGCCGCCCAGGAGAGGAATAGCCGTTGCAGGCCCGTGTAGCCGTCGACCGGGTCGGCCGGGTCACCGCCGGCCAGCCGCCACGCCTTGATGGCGATGTTCAGCCCGCCGAGGTCGCCGATGTTCTCCCCGATGGTGAGCGCGCCGTTGACGTGGACCCCGGGCGTCTGCTCCGGTTCCAGCGCGTCGTACTGCGCGATGAGGGCCGCCGTCGCCCGCTCGAACGCCGCGCGGTCCTCGGGGGTCCACCAGTCGCGCAGCCGCCCGTCGCCGTCGCAGGTCGAGCCCTGGTCGTCGAAGCCGTGCCCGATCTCGTGGCCGATGACCGCACCGATCCCGCCGTAGTTGACCGCGTCGTCGGCGTCGACGTTGAAGAACGGCGGTTGCAGGATGGCCGCCGGGAAGACGATCTCGTTGCGCAGGGGATGGTAATAGGCGTTGACGGTTTGCGGGTACATCAACCACTCATCCGGGTTGATCGGCCCGTCGAGTTTGCCGATCTCGTACGCGGTCGCGAACTCGCCCTCGGCCAGCACGTTGGCCACGAGGTCGTCGCCGACGATGAGCGCCGAATAGTCGCGCCACGTCGCCGGATGGCCGATCTTGGGCCGGAAGTGGTCGAGCTTCTTGAGCGCCTCGGCCTTGGTCGCCTCGCCCATCCAGGTGAGCGCCATGATGGACTCACGGTACGCGGCCAGGAGGTTGTCGATGAGTTGGGCCATGCGGCGGGCCGCTTCGGGTGGGTAATGCTCCTTGACGTACACCTTCCCCAGCGCCTCGCCCATGGCGTCCTCGGTGAAGCCGACCGCCCGCTTCCAGCGCGGTTTGAGGGTCTTCTGGCCCGTCAGGACCGTGCCGTAGAACGCGAACCGGCGGTCCACGAAGGCTTGGGAGAGGTACGGGGAGAGGTCGGTGACCAGGTGGTACCGTGCCCAGGCCCGCCAGGCGCCCAGCCGCTCCGGGGTCAGCAGCGCCGCCACGTCGGTGAAGAAGGACGGCTGGCAGTTGACGACCTCGGTGAACTTGCCCGCGAAACCGGCGGCCGCGAGGATCGCCCGCCACCCGAGGCCGGGGGCCCCGGCGTCGAGTTCACCCAGGGTTTGGAGGTTGTACATCTCCACCATGTCCCGCGTCCTGACGATGTCCCAGTGGGTCGCCGCGATGGCGCACTCCAGTTCCCAGACCGCCGCGGCCTGGGCGGTGTCGTCGGCGTCCGGCTCGGTCCGGCCGGCGGCGAGGGCGAGGGTCCGGGCGAGGTGTTCGCGGTACTGACCGCGGACCGTCTCGTGTTGCGGCTCGCGGTAGTACGACTCGTCGGGCAGGCCGAGACCGTCCTGGGCGACGAAGAAGAGGTACCGCGTGGGGTCGCCCGGGTCGGACTCGACCTCGGAGCCGATCAACGTACTGAACCCGGCGCCCAGGGCCCAGCCGAACCAGGCCCGCAGGTCGTCGACGCACCCGATCGCGTCGATCCGCGCCAGCAGGGGGGCGAGCGGGGCGGCCCCGGCGGCCTCGATACGGGCCTCGTCCATGAAGGAGCGGTACAGGGCGGCGAGCTGACCGTCTTCGCTTGTCGGATCCAGGTTCTCCCGGGCGGCGAGCGACTCGCAGATGGCGTGGATGGCCAGTTCGGACTGGTCGTGCAACTCCTCGAAGGCGCCCACGGCGGGCTTGTCATCCGGGATGGTCACCGTGGCCAGCCAATGGCCGTTCACGAGGCGGTACAGGTCGTCGGCCGGGCGGACGGCGGGGTCGAAGCGGGAAAAGTCCACAGCGGGGATCGTCATGCGCTCCAGTGTAGTCGTACCTGGCCCTCTCCCCGGCTGGGGACTCTCCACCCCCGCTTGAGTCTTTCCGCGCGGGGGTCCGGACGGAAAGACGGATTTCTGTACGCGGGCGGGGGCCACGACTATCGTCGGTGGCACGTGCATCGGCGGATAGCACGTTGGTTCTGAGGGAAAGGACGGCGTATGGCCCGTTCGTTGGTACGACGGCTGGCCGCCGTACTGTGCGCCGCCACTTTCGCGTACTCCCTTGTCACGGCCTCGGCCCAGGCCGATGACCTGACCGGTCAAAAACAACAGGCGCAGGGAGCGGTCAACCAGGCCCAGACCGATGTCAATACGTCGACGGCGGCGGTCCGCGCGGCGGACGCCCGGGTGCAGTCGGCCCAGACCGATCTGACGGCGGCCCAAGCCACGCTTGACCAGGCGACGCAGGCGTGGAACGACGCGCAGGACGTGCTGGCGGAGAAGGCGGCCGACCTGTACCGGGCTGACCAGGCTCTCGCGGCCGCCCAGCAGCGGGTGGCGGACGCGCAGCAGGCCATCGACGACCAGCGGGACGCGATCAATGCCTACGCGCGGTCCATCGTGCAGGACAGCCTGCCCCTCATCAACGTGGCCGTCCTTTTCTCGGCCAGTTCGACCGCGACGCTCGCCAACCGCCTCCAGTGGAACGACACCGTGCTGGCGACGAACCAGGTCGATCTCGACGCGTTGCGGGCGGTCAAGCGGGAACTCGAGACCGCGCAGGCGGCGTGTGTCGAAGCGCAACAGGTGGCTGACGAGGCCAGACAGGCGGCCGATGACCAGGTTGCCGCCGCCGACGCCGCGAAGGTGACCGCCCTGGCGGCCCAGGCCGCCGTGACGGCGGCGCTCGAGCGGGAGCAGGCCGCCCAGCAGGCTGCCGTGACCGCTCTCAGCAATGACGAGGTACGATTGTCACAAGCCCAGGCGGCCCTGGCTGACATCAACGCCAAAATCGAGGCGGCCCGCAAAGCTGAGGAAGCCCGTCAGGCCGAGTTGGCCCGCCAGGCGGAGCTCGCCCGTCAGGCCGAGGCGGCACGCCAGGCTCAGGCGGCGGGCTCGTCCTCGGGCGGCGGGTCGCCGTCAGGCGGGGGCCTCAGTCCCTCCCAGGCCCAGGCGGCGGCGTACGGGATGATTGGTACCTACGGCTGGGGTGACGCCCAGTTCACCTGCCTCGTCAAGCTGTGGAACCGGGAGTCCGGCTGGCGGTGGTCGGCCAAGAACCCGTCGTCCGGCGCCTACGGCATTCCCCAGTCCTTGCCCGCCTCCAAGATGGCGTCCGCCGGTTCGGACTGGCAGACCAACGCCGTCACCCAGATCCGCTGGGGCTTGCGCTACATCTCCGGGCGGTACGGCAACCCCTGCGGCGCCTGGGCCCATTCCGAGGCGACCAACTGGTACTGAGCGCCCGCGGGCTTTATCGTGTCCGCCGGGTCCGGAAGCTCAGGGTGGCCAGGGCGAAGAAGACCACGATGAACCCCCAGAGGATGGCGAGGTTACCGCCCACGGCACCGAGGCCGTCGCCGCGGAGCATGATTGAGCGCAGCGCGTCGGCACCGTGACTGATCGGGAAGCAGACGCTCAAGACCCGCATCCAGGCCGGCGCGTTGGTCAGGTCGAAGATGCCGGACAGGAGGATCTGGGGTACGACGAGGAGGATCATCAGCTGGATCACCTGGAAGGCGGTCCGGGCGAGGCCGGACACCAACAGCCCCAGGGTCATGGAGACCATGGCCATGGAGAAGGTCGTCAGGATGACCAGACCGAGGTTGCCCTCGTTGGGGAAGCCGATCAGCCAGATCGAGCACGCGAGCACGATCGCCGCCTGGACGACGGTGACGACGCCGAAGCCCAGACAGTACCCCGCCACGAGCTGCCACGACTTGATCGGGGTCACCATGAGGCGCTCCATCGTACCGCCGGTCCGCTCCGTCACGAACGACATGCCCGCCGTGATGAAGACGAAGACGAAGATGAAGATGCCGATGAAGACCGGTCCCAGGTAGTCGAAGCTGGTCCAGGCGGCCGAGCCGTGGAGGTACGTGACGTCCACCGACGTGGGGGCGGCGTTCGGGCCCGCCGCCGCCAGGGTTTTCAGCCCCGACTGGATGGCCGCGAGGGTCCGGCCGGTGGTGGACGCGTTCGTCCCCTCCACCTTGACCGTCAGCGTCGTACCGTCCGACGTCACGATGGCGTCGATGTCCCGGCTGGCCAAGGCCGCCTCGGCGTCGGCGGACGACATGACCTGGACTTCCGCCACGGCGTCGAGCGCGGTCACGACCGGATCGGCGAGTCCTTGGGCGGCGAGTTTGGGCTCGCCGGGCGTGGTACCGAGCATGGCCGAGAACAGCCACAGGATGAGAACGGGGGCGACAATGAACATCGCCACGGTCCGCGGGTCGTGGCCGAACTGCTGCCAGACGCGCTTGGCCTGGGCCAGGGTGTTACGCATGATGAGCCTCCGCCGCCGCCTCGAAGTCGAGGAACGCTTCTTCCAGGGTCGCCCGTCCGGACTGGCGGACGAGATCCGCCGGCGCCCCCCGCGCGATGATCTGCCCCCAGTGGATCATAACGACGTCGTCACAGCCGGCCGCCTCGTCCATGACGTGGGTGGTGATGATGAGCGTACTGCCCGCTGCGGCCAGTTCCCGGAACCCCGCCCACAGCCGGACGCGGTGGACGGGGTCCAGACCGACGGTCGGCTCGTCCAGCACGAGCAGCTTGGGCGAGTGGAGGAGTGCTACGGCCAGCGACAGCC
>JAIRVA010000082.1 GCA_031254155.1 Propionibacteriaceae bacterium | reverse complement strand
GGCGCACTGGTCGGTTTGTACAACTACGGGACCGGGGACACGGCGGCGGGCGACCCGGCCTATGTTGAGCAAGTCGTGGTGACGTCTCCCGACGGGGCCCGCCGCTACGAGGTCGCCGGATTCACCACGGCAATCGCCTGGTGCGACTCGGGCATGTACAGCGTCGCCGAGGCCGGCGAGCCCTTACTGGACATCGCACGGCAACACGGCGCGCAACAGTACGACATCCCACCCACCTGGTCCGACATCCTCTCACGAGTGTATCCACCAGGCGATCCCCTAGTAGGCCAGTTCCGATCAGTGCTACCCGACGGACGGCAAGGGTACGCCCAGTGGGCGATCTGCCGTGACGAAACCATCCTCACCGTCACCAGCGGCCAAGCTGAGGCGACCCGCCTCGTCATCTGGCCCACCGACGGCACACCACCATCAGCAGTACCCCTGGTCGGACTAGCTGGCGAACCACTCAACCTCGACCCGTACATTGCCTCGCAAAGCCGGATCATGGACTGGGCACCCGACAAACGGGAGTTAGTGTGGTTCGGCGGCGACGGCAAACTGCGGTCGTCCAACCTCGACACCGGTCAGACCTCAACGCTCTGGGACTCCGAGATCGACTGGAACCGTTCAGCCAACAACACCGTCACTTTCCAAGGCTCCACCCTCTACCTTTTCACAGTCCAAGGCGAACCATCCGCAAACCCGACCATGCGATTCTGGGCCCACAACCTGGACTCCGAACAAACAACCGACATTCTCACCGTAAACCTGCACGCCAAATCAGTGGATCGCGCACTCGAACAACGTGGATTCGCCATCCGGCCCACACACGACACATGACCAACCGCAACTCCATGGATACAGAGTCAGCAGCATCTACGGGCAAAACCTACCGAGCGAGAACCGCACACAGGCACCGGCGCATGCACAATATGAAGCTTACGGCGTTCCGGTCACCTCGATAGTGCGGGAGAGCCTGTCGTATACCCTGGTAAGGTGGTCTCTCGCGACTTCTTGGTACCTCATGGCCATGGTTGCCGTGGTGTGGCCCGCGATCACCTGGAGTTCCCGCACTGTCGCCCCGGACAACGCCAGGTACGTCAGCCCGGTCTTCCGCAGGTCGTGGAAATGGAAGTCTGTCACACCTGCCCGCTCGCACGCTTTCAACCAAGACCGCCGCCACGTCGAATCATGCACACTCCCACCCGTCGACAGGTCATAGAACAACAAACCCTCATCGCCGAGTTGCGTGTAATCGAGCAGGTGACGGCGAACATCCCCGAGCATCGCCGACGGGATCGGCACATCCCGCACCCCCGCCTCCGTCTTCGGCTCCCCGATCAGCGTCACCCCGCTCGCCCTGGTCACCGCCCGGCGGACCTTCACCAGCCCCCGCACCACATCAATGTCCTTGCGCCGCAACTCCCGGACCTCCCCCGACCGCAACCCGCACCACGCGCCCAACAACACGCCCAGACGCCACCGTTCCGGCATCCCGTCCGCCACCGCCGCAACCTGTTCCGGGGTCAACGGGTCCACCGTCCGCCGCTTCGACGGTTTCCCCGCCCCCCGCACACGTTGCGCCGGGTTCGACTCGACCAACCCATCATCCACCGCGCCGAACAAAACCGTCCGCAACAACGAGTACGTCAAATCACACGTCCGCTCGTTCGAATGATCCAACCCGTTCCACCACGCCACCACCCTCGCCCGATCCAACTCCCTCAACGGCACATCCCCCAGGCCGGGGACGATCCGCAACCGCACATGGCGCTCATACTGAGCCCGTGTCGTCGCCCGCAAATGCGTCGCCCGGTCCAGCCAGCCCAGCGCGTACTCCCCCACCGTCACCGGTGCAGCCACCACCATCCTCACCTGTTCCCGTACCGCCGGGGACACCCACCCCTCGGACTCCACCAACTTCCGCTCGGCGGCCAACCAGCCCTGCGCCGCGAGCTTCGTGGAAAACGTTTCCGGAGCGTTATGCCGCCGCATATCCGGCCCGACATACGACGCCTGGAACCGTTTCGACGGCAACTTACGAATATGACCCCAACTGTTCGCCCCAGCAGTCTTCGCCATACGGTCCCAATCTCGTGCGATTAACGTGCGATTATCATGCGACTCCTAGCCTACCCGAGCACACCCACGCCAACCAAGCCTCACGTAAACAACCTAGTAAACAGCATATACACGCAAGTCGCTCAGTATTCCGAAGACGATTTCGGGACGGTTCAAGTCCTCTCTCGGACACATTTTCCCCTAGTCAATCGACTAGGGGATTTTGCGTTTCACAAGGACTTTTAGGGGGTATAGGCCAAAGTGTGTGTCTGGTCCGGGTGTGTCGCATCCGTAGGGTGCAGTTAGGGTGCAAAAACACACGGCGTGTCGTACAGTTTCGTCTGATGGTTCGGTGAGTTGGGACGGGCGGGTGCGTTGTCGGTTTGGGTTTGGTTGTCCCGTGCGTGTTGGGTGATGTGAGGCGAGTCTTTGTTGCCACGAAAGCACTCGACAGATGCTAGGCACTATTTCTCACTGTCAGCCACACGCCCAGCCAGCCCACTCGTGGGTTTCAATGTGATAGTCCAACCTGGGCTGCTCTTTTCGCAAGGGTTGTGACGTGTGCAACCGTTTTGTATGGCACGCGCCACCGTTGCCAGTACAAGGGGACAATGATCGATTGTTGAGGCTCAAGGAGAACAAGTGTGCCGTTCGTGAGGTCTCCTCGTACTTGTCCATCGGGCAGTACGCCCCACCCGAGCCCGAGTCGCGCGGCGGTAAGGAATTCGTGATTGGAGGGGATGTAGTGAATCGGTGGTTCCTGATTGATGTGAGCCTGTCGAAGGTAGGCGTGCTGTAGATCGTCTTTCAGATCGAACCGAAGCATCGGGAGGCTCCCTGGATGACAGTCCTTGGGGACACGCCCGGCGAGAAGCGATGGTGCACACGTTGGCCAGTAAGTCATACTCCCCAAGGGTTCGACCTGGCAACCTGGTGGCGGGTTGGCTGAGGTAGTCACTGCGGCCATGACCTCGCCTTCGCGCAGGAGGACATCGGTGTGGTCTTGGTCTTCGATGTGCAGATCGAGAAGAATACGCCGTTCCTGGGCAAGCTGAGCGATCACCGGACGAAACCACGTCGACAGCGAGTCTGCGTTAATCGCAAGGGACAGGCGAACCATCTCGTACGCCTGACCTCCCTTCACGCCAGACAAAATGGCGGTGGCATCGGCGGTCGCCAGTGCGACCTGTTGGGCGAGCCCGTTGAGAACACGTCCCGCTTGGGTCGGTGCGACAGGTCGGGAACGCCGTACCAGCACATGACCGGTCGTGTTCTCCATGGCGGATATCCGTTGGCTCACGGCGGACGGAGTCAGACCGAGTTTACGGGCTGCCCCCTCAAAAGACCCGCACTCGCACACAGCGGCGAGGGCCTGGAGTTGCGCAGTACTGAACATGAAGATCAGCTTAATCTACATGGCATAATCTTAAGAAAACTGGCGATCAGCTAGAGACCTCGCCTATCGTGAAACACATGAACGGATCAGTCTGGGCCTACATCCCGGTGGCTCTCGTGTTCGGGATCACTCCCGGCCCAGATGTCATGCTGTCCGTTCGGAGTGCGTTAGCTTCGGGTTCCCGAGCCGGAGTCATGGTCGCGCTGGGGGCCGCGACCGGATCATTGGCATGGGGCCTTGCCGCTGCCTTTGGGCTCGCCTCCCTCTTGGTTCGGTATCCCACGGCCTTCGACATCATCCGAATCGCTGGAGCAACTTATCTTGCCCTCCTGGGGATATGGACCATTTGGCACGCCGGGTCCGTTGATCTCTCCGACAGCACCGACCCGCCTGCTCGCCGTTACACATGGTGGCGAGCCTACGGCATCGGCTTGGGTGCTGACCTCCTCAACCCCAAAATGGGTGTGTTCTACTTAGCCATTATCCCTCAATTCATACCCACCACCAGCAACATTTTCACATGGTCGATGCTCCTCATGGCCATCGAGTTCACTGTCGCGGTCGCCTGTCTGACCACATATGCACTACTTGCATCCTCGGCCCGTCAACTCTTGACAAAAACGCGCACCGTTACATGGATTGAGCGCGTATTTGGGCTATGCCTCATTGGATTTGGTGTTCGGGTAGCTATCACATGAGTGCGGCAATACTCCGGCTCGACAGCCTGAAAGTCCCCAGATCGGTCGCCGCCGCCTGACGTGCGGGGCACTTCTCCACAACAAAGCAAACAACAAAAGGAATGAAAATGAGCGACAAACTATGGGGCGGGCGATTCGCGTCCGACGTGACATCAGATGTGCTCCAGTATACGGAGACAGTCTCGGTGGACGGGCGGATGCTCGGCCACGATCTTTGGCAAGACGTTGTACATGTCATGATGCTACGCGAATCGGGCATTAATACTTGTGAAGATACCTGTACGCTTCTTTCGGGACTACTCACCCTCGAAGGCAAGCGCCTCGAAGGCCAGCTTCTGCTGAAGACTGAAGATGAAGACGTACACCTGAACATTGAGCACCTAATGACGGGAATTATGGGGGATGTCGCAGGCCGGATGCACACAGCGCGCTCGCGTAACGATCAGGTGCAAACTGACGCACGCATGGTCAGCCGCGAGTGGATTCTTGACGCAGTTCATGAACTCTCTCTGTTCGCAAAGGACCTTGCCACGAGCCCTCTAGCAGAGTTGACTACCGTCATTCCCGGCTACACCCATAGCCAAGCTGCCCAGCCCATGTCCGTTGCTTTCTGGAAGGCAGCTCACGCAAACGCCCTTCTGCGAGACGCGTCTCGTCTCGCTAATGCCTGGGAGCGTGTCAACGTTAGCCCATTGGGAGCATGCGCTCTCGCTGGCACCAGTTTTGCGATCGACAGGGTCGGCACCGCCTCGCTTCTCGGATTCATTGCACCCATAGACAACGCTCTCGATGCGACATCAACGAGAGACTGGACCGTCGAGGTCGCTGCTGCTGCCGCGTCGGGCGCAACGAACATTTCTCGGATGCAGGAAGAGATCGTGGTCTGGAGTTCGAATGAGTTCCGACTTGTGGAAGTCCACGACTCGTTCGCGACTGGAAGCTCGATAATGCCACAGAAGAAGAATCCCGTTGTAGCTGAACTCGCTCGCGGAAAAACGGGAAGAGTAGTTGGCACGCTTGTCCAGCTACTAATAATGGAGAAATCGGTAGCCCTCGGCTATAGCTGTGACCTCCAAGAAGACAAGCCTTTGTACTGGATGGCGCTCGACACCTACCTGGAAACGATTCGGCTCTGCCGCCAGCAAAACCAAGGCCTCACCTTCAACGCAACACGCGGGCTAGACCTATGCTGGCGTAACCTCTCGACCGCCACCGAACTCGCCAATCTGCTCGTGAGCACCCATGGCATCCCGTTCCGAACGGCTCATCGCATCATCGGCGATCTTGTTAGTGGATTAGTCGCCGCCGACAAGACACTAAAGGACAGCCTACTCGTGACACAACGACTCACCGAACATGGAATCAGCACATCCCCAGCCGAAGTGCGGCAAACGTGTGATCCGGAGCAAGCTCTCCGGAGGTATCGATCCACTGGCTCGACCGCACCGAATCAAGTCACCTTACAGCGGGACGAAATAGTTCGCACCGCCGACCGGAACCTCGCTTGGTGCGAGAAGAATCAACAAATGCTGTCAACGACCCGAGATGCGGCATTTACGAAAGCACGAACCCAACTACAGGAGGCGTCAGCATGAGAATCGTTCTCGCGTACTCTGGCGGCCTGGACACATCAGTTGCTGTCCATTGGCTGAAGGAGACCTATAAGGCAGATGTAATCGCATATTGTGCAAATCTTGGGCAGGTTGAAGATCTCTCTTCGGCCGCATACCGTGCGACTAGCGCAGGGGCAGTGGACGTAATAGTCGAAAATCTCCAAGATGACTTTCTACAACGCTTCGCAATGCCCGCACTAGCTGCCGGCGCGGCATACGAAGGAAAGTACCTTCTCGCGGCCCCGCTGTCCCGCCCCCTAATCGCCGAGCGTCTCGTCGCAGTCGCCCGCGCGAGTGATGCCGATACCGTCGCTCACGGCGCAACGGGAAAAGGAAACGACCAGGTACGTTTTTACACGTCCCTTCGAGCCCTTGACCCTAAACTGTCAGTCCTCGCACCGGTGATCGAATGGGAGTTGACGACGCGGGGTAGCGAGATGACATACGCCCAAAAACACGGCATTGATGTGGGCGTTAGCAAGACGACGCCCTACAGTATAGATACCAACATCTGGGGAACCAGTGTCGAGTGTGGCGAACTCGACAAAATTGGCACCCCCGTCCCGTCAGCCGCCTGGCAGATAACAACTGCCCCCGAGAACGCCCCCGAACGCGCGACTCGCGTTAGCGTACAGTTTGAAGAGGGAATCCCCATCGCTCTTGACGATGAGCCAATGAGCCTGAAAGACCTGGTAAACACGCTAACCGGCCTCGCATCCGTACACGGCATCGGTCGCACCGAGATACTGGAGAGCCGAATCGTGGGCTTCAAGAGCCGAGGAATCTATGAGTCCCCTGCGGCAACAGTCTTATATGCTGCTCGGGCCGACCTGGAAAGCTTGGTTTTTGATCGCGAAACACTTCACCACAAGCGATCCCTTGCCGAGCGCTACGCGGAACTTGTGTACTACGGATACTGGTTCAGCGACCTTCGCTCGGCACTCGATGCCTATAATCGGCACTTGTCCCACCGGGTAACAGGTACCGTGGTCGTCGAACTCTACAAGGGGACAGTTCGTTGCCTTACTCGCGAGTCCGAACGGTTCAGCCGGTACGATCCGGCCCTAGCCGACTACGAAGAATCCGATACTTTCCACCATGCGGCTGGCGCAGGATTTGCGTACTGCTGGTCGCTGCCGCTCCTGAGCCAGGGGGGACAGTGAGACAAGACGAGCGGCGAGTGCTCCTACTCAGCGACACGTCAAGGTGGAGCGGATTAGCTCACGATCACCTGAGACGGGTCTTCAGATCGGTCGACTGGTATCCCTGGGATTATGGAGAGGAACACACTCGCTACTTCCAGAACTGGAGCGGATGTGACCTGTTGTTCGCCTTCAAAGCCGATCAAGTCGTGCCTTCGGAGATGTTGAACAAGGTTCGCGAGCTTGCGGTGAACTTCCACCCGTCACTACCGGACTATCGAGGCATTGGAGGGTACCGGTATGCGCTCGACGAGAGTCGTGCTGAGTTTGGAGCCACGTGTCACTTGATAACGCTCAACCTTGACGGAGGCCCAATTCTCGGTGTGGACCGTTTCGCCGTTCCCCCCGGGGAATCCGAGGAGTGTCTCCGCGAACGCACTGCCGCTGTGGCCCTAACTCAGTTTCATCGAGTCACCAATATGATCAGCCACAAGCGAACTCTTGTTCCAGACTGTCGAGAGCAATGGGGCGAGCACCTTTACACGCGGCATGAGCTCGAACGCTATCTCCAAGAGCAACTCACTCCCAGAAGGGGAACTGTTCTCGCTGGAGCATGACGCGGTGAACTCGTCCAAAGCTCAAAGCGACAGCAGTTCAAGTGGTTACCAACACTGGAACAATTATCACACGTTTACAATAGACGATCATAGGCGCTCGCGTGAGCGAGACTACTTTGCTCCGACCGCCCCGATAGATTGGGAAAGCCGGTTGTGCGCCTCGGTAAGGTGGCCTATCACGACTTCCTGGTATCGCATGGCCATGGTTGCTGTGGTATGTCCCGCGATGACTTGGAGTTCCCGCGCCGTCGTTCCGGACAATGCCAAGTACGTCAGCCCAGTCTTCCGCAGATCATGAAAATGGAAGTCTGTCACACCCGCCTGGTCGCACGCCTTCAACCGAGACCGCCGCCACGTCAAATCATGCACACTTCCCCCGGTCGACAGGTCGTAGAACAACAAGCCCTCGTCACCGAGTTGAAAATAGTCGAGCAGGTGACGGCGCACGTCCCCGAGCATCGCCGACGGGATCGGCACATCCCGCACCCCCGCCTCGGTCTTCGGTTCCCCGATCAACGTCACCCCGTTCGCCCTGGTCACCGCGCGGCGGACCTTCACCAGCCCCCGCACCACATTGATGTCCTTGCGCCGCAACTCCCGGTATGATACCCCAGCCAACGGCAAATGCGTCGCCCGGTCCAGCCATCCCAGGGCGTACTCCCCCACCGTCACTGGCGTAGCCGCCACCACCCTCACCTGTTCCCGTACCGCCGGGGCACCCGCCCCTCGGACCATTTTACGCTCACCAGCCAGCCCTGCGCCGCGAGCCTCGTGGAAAACGTTTCCGGAGCGTTATGCCGCCGCAGGTCCGGCCCGACATACGACGCCTGGAACCGTTGCGACGGCAACATACGAATGTGGCCCCAGCTGTTCGTCCCAGCAGTCTTCGCCATGCGACTCCGATCTCGTGCGATTACCATGCCACTCCTGGCCTACCCGAGCACACCCACGCCAACCAAGCCTCATGTAAACAACCTGGTAAGCAGCATAATCCCGCAAGTCACCCGACAGTATGAAGACACCTTCGGCACGGTTCAAGTGCTCTCTCTGGACACTCGTAAAATCCCTAGTCAAAGTGTATTTGGCTAGGGATTTTCTAGCAATATGCCCGCAAGGTGTACGTGGCGTACCCCGGAATAGCAGTATTGACCACTTCGCTCATGGCATGTCGAATGTGAACTCGACTTGAGTCGTCTCACCAGCTGTTACGTCGCCGTCCTGGGGTTCGTACCGACCAGGCACCGGGCCACTCGCGAGCGCCGTCAGCGTGTAGGTCCCCGAGGGTAGGGTGAGCGAGAATGAACCATCGATAGCCGTCTCAACCGACACCGCGTGATGATCACTACCGCCCGCCGGCACCGCCGTCACGCTGGCTGCCGACGGCCAACAGGTGACCGTGCCCGGGGGTACACTCCCGCTGCACACCTGGACGACACCCGTCACGCTACCGGGTGTCGATGTCGGAGCGGCGCACGACACCAGGGCCGACACAACCAGCACGCCAACGACCGGCACGCACACTAACCTTGTCACCTTGGTTATCACGGTATCTTCCTTATGGCCTAAGACACGCACTCCAGGGCCTCTTCTTCCCCCGGGACAAACGGAATTGACCTGGGCCGCGCGTACGCGCACCCCGCTTCGACGGGACTCGCTAGACTGAATCTACCAGTGACCAGGGTATCCCGACTGCGCGAAGGAGGCGTCCGCTGGCCGGTACACCACCCCCCACCCAGTATTCCCGCCGTCTCGAGACAACGAGCCGGTCCGGTCGCCCCCGCCGCAGTCTCGAGACACCGTTGGCTGCCCCGGTTCGCCCCGCGGTGTCTCGTCACCGGCAGACCGCGCGAGTCCGCCGACACTCGCGGTGGCGTCTGGCGGCCCTTCTCGGTTCGGTTCTGGGCGGTCTGCTCCTCCTGGGTCTGGTGATCGGCGTCATCATGGACGCCGCGTACGAGGACCGTTACCTGCCCGGCACCCGGCTCGCCGGTCACGACCTTTCCGGGTTGACCGCCGCCGAGGCCGCACCCGTCCTTGATCAGATCGAGACCGAGCTGACGCTTCGCGTCACGGTCGGCGGCGCGACCAGGGAGGCGAACGGCCGCGACCTGGGCATAGCACTCGACCGGGCCCGGACCCTCGCCTCGCTGGCCCAGGGCTCCACTCAGAAACTGTGGGTCTTTGCGCCCCGGCAGCGACCCGGTGTGGCCCTCGCCGTCGCTATCGACTCCGCCCAGTTCGACACGTGGGCCCGGACGGCCTTCCCCACCCAGTTCGTCGACCCGGTCAATGCCACGCTCGTGTACGACGCCACCGCCGGCGAGTTCCAGGTGACACCGTCGACCACGGGCCAGGGAGTGGCCGAGCCGGATCCCAGGGCGGTCGCCACCACGCTGGCGGACAACTCCGGCCACGGCAGTCTCACCCTCGACCCGAGCGTCGTCCAGCCCGCGGTCTCCACCCAGCAGGCGACCACCGCCGACGCGTGGATCAACCAGCGCCTCAACCAGTCGTACACCCTCACGTCCGCCGGTACCACCCTGTACACCCTGCATCCAGACGAGATCGCGGCGCTGGCTGACTTCTCGGCCGCCAGTACGGGGCTCACGACCACGTTCAGCCGCGAACGGCTGCTGGCGCTGGTCCAGTCCGCCATCAGCCAGGCCGTCAGCACCGCGCCCATCGACCGCCACGTCCTGGTCGACTCCGCGGGGACCGTGCTGCGGGTCATCCAGGAAGGTACGCCGGGACGTACGGTGGCCGATCCCGAAGCTCTCACCGACACGCTCAAGACCACCCTCGAGGCAGATCAGGCGGCACCCGTGGAGGTGGCATTCACCGAGGTACCACCCGCCACCGTGGAAACACCCTATGCCGCGCCCGCGCCGCCAGCGGGTTCGGAGCGCGCCCACTGGGCCGACATCGACCTGGCCGCGCAGACCGTCACCCTGATGGACGGCCCGACCCCGACGGCCAACTATCTTGTCAGCACCGGTGCGCCCGGCCACGCCACGCCGACGGGTACGTACCGCGTCTACTCCCGCGTCCCCTCCCAGACGGTCCAGGGGTGTGTGGGCGGCGAGTGTTACAGCTACGACAACGTCAAATGGGCCGTTTGGTTCAACGGGAACATTGGCTTCCACACCGCGTACTGGCACAATGACTTCGGTACGCCGGTGTCCCACGGCTGCGTCAACCTGCGCGAGGCGGACGCCCAAGCCGTGTACGACTGGTTGTCACACGGCAGTGCGGTGGTCGTCCACTAACCGGCCTGATCGGCGACCAAAGTGAATGGTCCGCCGTACTTGGCCGCAAGCTTGCGGGCCTGATCCTTGGACGGTCCGGGGGGCGCGACGAAAACCGCCTCCCGGTAGAAGCGCAGCTCGTTGATGGAGTCCTGGATGTCCCCCAGCGCCCGGTGGTGTCCGCGCTTCTCGGGGGAGGCGAAGAACGTCCGCGGGTACCACCGGCGCGCCAACTCCTTGATGCTCGACACGTCGACGTTGCGGTAGTGCAGGTGGCCTTCCAGTTCGGGCATGTCGCGCGCGAGAAACGCCCGGTCCGTCCCCACACTGTTGCCGGCGAGGGGGGATTTGTCCGCCTCGGGCACGTACGTCCGGACGTACGCGAGGACCGCCGCCTCGGCCTCCGCGAGACTCACACCGTCGGCCAGCGCGTCCAACAGCCCGGAGGACGCGTGCATGGTCGTGACAAACTCGCTCATCTGGTCCAACGCGGCCGGCGGCGGGGCGATGATGACATCGACACCCTCCCCCAACACGTTGAGTTCCGAGTCCGTCACCAACACGGCGACCTCGATCAGCGCGTCGCGGGCGAGGTCAAGCCCTGTCATCTCACAGTCAATCCAAACCAGGTTTTCCACTTGAGCAGTCTAGCCTGCCCGCGCGGCCGGGGTGCGCCGGATCCAGTACGCGAGCCAGCCGGCGCCCACGACGCTGACACCGCCCAGCGCCACCGTGGCGACGCCGAGCGAGGCGAGACCGGTCACCGCCGACAGGGCGAGCGGACCGACGGCGTTGCCGGTGTCGGAGAACAGGCGCCAGCCGGACAGGAACTGGGCCCGCCCCACGTCCGGGGAGGCGTCGGAACCCAGCGTCATGATGATGCCCGAGCCGATCCCGTTGCCGAGCCCCAGGACGGCAGCCACGATGACCACCGCCCAGGCGGAATGGGCGAGCGCCAGCGATGCCAGCCCGATCCCGAGGATGACCATGGACGGCAGAGCGACCCACATGCGCCCGAACCGGTCCATGATGAACCCGCCGAGGAAGAAGAGGCTCATGTCGATACCCATGGACACCGCGTACACGAGCGAGGTTTGCGACGCGTCCATCCCGAGCGACTCGCACCACAACGGCAGGACGACCTGGCGGACCGCCCGGACCAGCCCGATGCAGAACACCCCGACGCCGAGAGTGAGGAAGACGCGCACGTACGCTTTGAGAACGGTGAACAGCCGGGGACCGCCGTCCGGCCCGGCCCGCCGCGACTGCACGTCCGAGGGTAAGTCGGGCAACAGCATGGTCACGGCGGCCGCGAACAGGCTCATGACCGCCGCGAAGGCGTACGCCGCCTGCAGGTTCCAGAGGGCGATGATGCCCGAGCCGGCAAGCGGGCCGATGAAACCGCCGATCCGGAACGTCCCGCCCAGGCTGCTGAGCGCGCGGGCGCGGAACCGCGTGGGGATCGCGTCCGTGATGTAGCTCTGGCGGGCCAGCCCGAAAACCGATCCTGACAAGCCGAAAGCAAAGACGGCGACGGCCAGGACGTGGAGGGAAGCCGCGAAGAACGCCACGGTGAGCCAGGTCGCGTCCCACAGGCAGGCGAGCGCGATCGCCTTCTTCTCCCCGAATCGCGTGGCGATCCAACTCGCCGGCAGGTCGCCCACGATCTGCCCGACGCCCGTGAGCCCGGTGATCAGGGCGGACAGTTCGACCGACGCGCCCAGATGCAGCGCCGACAGGGCGACCAGCGGCGTGACGGCGCCGTAGCCGATCGAGGACAGGAACGTCGGGCCGTACGCCGACGTGATGAAGCGGGGCCAGGAGAAGGTACGAAGAGGCTCAGTCATGACCCCCTCACTCTATCCCTCCCGGCCTGGGAGACGGCTGCGGCTTGTGGCCCAAGCGGCGGAGCGGTACCAGCCGCTAGACTTGGCCCAAAGCCCCATTAGCTCAGCTGGATAGAGCATCAGACTTCTAATCTGCCGGTCGGAGGTTCAAATCCTCCATGGGGCGCACCCCACCACATCACGTGAGAACCGCTCGCGGTATCCTGGTGAGATGGCTCATCTCGACACCTCCGATGCCCAGGCGGCGTTTGTCCGCCGCCGGACGGGGATTGCGCCGACGCTGACCGGGCTCGCCTGGTGGCAGCGTCTCCTCCGCGACAAGTGGACGTGGGCCACCCTGACGCTCGTCGTCGCGCTCGTGGCGTCGATCTGGATCCTCCTCGCCGATGTCATGCGGACAAGGGAATACACGGACGGTTCGATCTCCCCCGGCCTCAACTCGGACGCCCTGTGGCTGGCGGCGGGCCGGGCCCTGCCCACGATGGTCTTCTGGATCGTCTGCTTCATCCTGGTCGACCGGTACCGGCCCCAACGCCTCACCGTCTGGCTCCTCGCCCTCGGCTGGGGAGGCTGTCTGGCGGTCACGGCCGCGTACTATCTCAACAGCTGGATCGGCTCCCAGATGGCCGTCGTCGACGAGACTTCGGGCGTGTCGGCGATCCGCGTGGCGGTCTTCGTCGCCCCGTTCGTCGAGGAGGCGATGAAGGCGTGCGTGATCTTCCTCATCGTCGCCCTGGACCGGAACCGCTTCACCTCGTGGGTGTCCGGGGCGGTGGTGGGCGGCCTCGCGGGGGCGGGCTTCGC
>JAIRVA010000073.1 GCA_031254155.1 Propionibacteriaceae bacterium | reverse complement strand
CCGCGCGGAACTCGCCATACTTCGTCACCGCCAACGACGGTGGCGTGCGCACAGTTGTGCTGCAGACCTGGTCTGTACACGGATCCACAACGGCCGTAAACCCGCCCGAACTGGCGTATTGCCCGGTTCCTGACGCCGAGTTGGTGAGCGACCGGCCGTAAATACCTGGCTCTTCCGCCGCAGTCTTCACAGTCACTGAATACGTGATTACCAGCTGCTCCCCAGGATCTAGAAACCCTACCCACGTCAGATTATTACCCGCTACCGAGGGGGGGGTTGCGGCAACATCATTGATCTTCGCCGACAATGAACCCCCGTCCAGCGAAGCATAGTTAAAAACGTCTTGCAGATCATCGTGGATGGTAACCGTCAGCGGAACTTGGCCGCCATTAGTCGCCGTTAGCGCATAAATAATGGTGCCGCCGGGTTGAACAACGCCCCCATTGCCAGGGTCGGACTGCTTGCTCAACGTCAACTGAGAAGTCGGCGGGTCGGCGGTGACCGTCGCCGTCGCTTCTTGGGATGTCACCTTCATTGACTTCGTCCCACTCGTTGTGGCGAGAAGGTACTCACCGCTTGCCATGGCGTGGTTCGTGAATGAATTGTCCAAGAAGAGGTCATCTGGCGTAACCATGTATTCAGCCGTGCATGTGTGCCAAACACCATCGGCAGGTAGATTACCCACACAAGCGGCGGCCGACAATCCGATGTCAGGATCATTGATAGTCACGTTCTCCAAAGACACCAAGCCAGTGTTTCGTACCTCGAAGGTGTACGTGACCTTGCCACCCGTCGCAGCCACTCGGTCAGGAGAGACAGATTTGCGCAGGTCAATATGCGCGATTACCGTGTTAGTGCTTGCCGTCGCGAGAGCCGACCGGGGGTCCCCGTTGGGATGAGTACCTTGCGCAACAGCCACATTAAGCAAGTTGCCGTAATCATCAATGAACGTTCCATAGTCGGACGAGGAAACAGTATGAGTTGCCGTGCAGGTCGTGCTCGCCTGAGACAACTGCATACTGCCATTAGTACCCGCCCCGCACGTGATGTCGGGCGATGGGCCGTCACCGAACATTTTGTCAATAATCCCCAATTCCTTGATGACACCATTAGTCACCGCCGTCAGTACAAATGTGTAGGTGATCGTGATGGTCGCAGCACCATCACTACCCAAAGTGACTGTCGTCTGCGCAGACTTGGACATCGTCACATAAGGGTCTTCGACATTCACCATTGCGGAGGCCTGCGCCGTAACGCTTCCAGCTGCCGTACTGCCAGTGACGCTGGCGACGCTCGTGATCCCAGTGTGAAGGTAATCGCTCTTCTGCGAGAAGTCGGCTGCGTTCGATGTATACAACACAGTACAAACCGCGGACTGCCCCAGCGCGAGCACCCCGCTCACATCCGGATAAGTACAGTTCAACGGACCCCACGTACCATTGCCTTGTTGCGTGAGCGCAAGGGCAATGTCTTTCACAGTCACGTTCCCCGTGTTGGTGATCGTGTACGTGAAAGTCGCCTGATCGGGGGCGGCATTGATCTGGGATGGGCTCACGGCCGCCACCACCGACAAACCGGGCTTTTGATTGGCATCGGCCGTAACCTTTACCGAACCAGACTCCTCAACAACCGTCTCACCATCCAGCAGGTACATCCCAATAGCGGACGCGTCAAACGTAAATGTACCGTTGTCGATGTCTTCTTGAGTCGGGTAGTACGTTAACGTACAAATCGCCTCTGAAGGGTTCGCCACACTTGCAGCAGGCAGAGTGACAGGCGTGCACCTCTGCGTCATACGAGCGGTCAGATTTACGAGCTGGACGCCTGACAACGCGACAGAACCCGTATTCTTGACCTTCACCGTGAAAGTAACCGCTTGGTCTAAACTGTTCATCGTTGCCGTCGTTGACACCGATTCAATAGTCAGTACCTCCCCCGCCAATCCCAACGGCAGCGGGTCACTAAGCCCGACTAGTTCTAAACCAGCACCGAGATCACTGAGATCCTCAGAAAGGCCGGTGACTGGCAAATCGGATGACACCCCCTCCTCGCTCGGCGCGGACGACTCATCTGGGCTCCCTCCCAGCAGAGCTACGGGCGACGACCCAGTTCCAGAACCATCAGCATCATCCGACTCCGAAGGTGTGTCCGTCGGCGTACTCCCCGTTGGCGTGTCCGTAATGAGCGCGGGCGTAGCCTCATCCGAGGGTACGGTAGTCTCCTCGCCCGACGGCGTGGTCTCAGCGGCTGACGGCGTACCGTCATCTGGGGTCGCCACGGGGGTTGTGGGAGTGCTTTCCGGTACCTTCGTAGGGTCGGCTGTCGGGGTATCCCCGATCACGACCTCGCCTTCGGGGACCTTGACTTCGGGAGTTGCCGACGCCGTCGGTGTCGCCTGTACCAACTCCACGACCGTCGGTCCCGCGACGCCGCTCTCGACTGGCGCCGACTTGACCGGGGCCAGGCCCTTGCCGTCGACGGTCGCTTCGATGCTCACCGTACCCGCCGCCAGGTCGGCCGCGGTCACCTTGTATTCCGACCAGCACTCCAGCTTTCCGCCCGCTTCAACCGTGTTCGGGCACGCTACCGCCGCCGCGCCCGACTTCACCGCCAGGGGGGCGCCTTTGCCCCCGATCTTGGCTTTGATGGCAACCTTGTCAGCGGGCACGCTGCCCGCGTTTGTCACCGTGAAGTCGAAACGGATCACATCGCCGGCCACCGTCGAGCCGCCTGGTCCTGAGGCTGTCACCGTTCCCTTTGTCACCAACACCAAGTCCGCCTTCCCCGCGGGCGCCGCGGTCGTCACGGGCGCGGTGGCAGACGGTACGTCCGCGGGTACGCTGGTCGGCGCGTCGGCCGTCCGGCTCGCCGCCACGTCAGCGGGTATGACCGACTTATTGTCCGGCGGTACCACCGCCGGAGGTGCCACCGGCACATCAGCCGACGGTGCCGCCGCTGGCGGGGCTTCCGCTGGCGGGGTCTCGGCCGCCGGTTCCGTCGCCGGTGCCGGCTCGGCCGCTGGTGCCGGTGCGGGGTCTGGCTCGGCCGGGGCCGGGGCAGGCTCGGGTGCCGGAGCCGGTGCGCGTGCCGGGGCAGGTTCAGGTACGGGTACGGGCTCCGCCGCCGGCGCGGCCGCCACCGGCTCGGGCGCCGGATCCACCACGACCGCGGCCTCCGGCGCGGCCTGGACCTCCGCCCCCTCACCGGACTCCGCGGACGCCCAGCCACCCCCCGCGTACGAACCCAACATCCCAATCGACAAACAAATGGCCAAACCAGCAAACCAGCGACGCGATGACTTCGTCATTTTGTACCTCCCCGTACGCGATAATCGTCATTGACCCGGGCCATCAACCACCCCCCGCCGGTACTATCAGTTACCGTACCACGATATCCGGTCAATGTCATGGTAATACCTGATCGATGTCGTAGATATAGCTGACAGATTGCACAACGTTAGCTGATAGATGTCACCGCGCCACCCGCGCCGACGGGCGGTAGAATCGACCCATGATGTCCACGGCGCGCGACGAGGCGGTACGGTTCACCTCGGAGTTGATCCAGATCGACTCGTCGAACTACGGGCCCGGCCACGACGGGCCCGGCGAACGGGCCACGGCGGAGTTTGTGGCCACAAAACTCACCGAGGCTGGCCTTGACGTGCAGGTATTCGAGCCGGCGCGCCGCCGGACGACCCTCGTCGCCCACTGGGAGGGCGCCGATCCCACACTGCCGCCGCTGCTGGTCCACGGCCACACAGATGTCGTACCCGCCATCGCGGACGAATGGTCCCGTCACCCCTTCTCCGGCGAGGTGGATGACGAGTTCGTCTGGGGCCGCGGCGCGGTCGACATGAAGGATTTCGTCGCGGTTCTGCTGGCGGTCGTCCGCGAGCGGATCCAGACCCACCGGCCCCCGCGCCGGTCCCTCCGTCTGGTGTTCCCGGCGGACGAGGAGGCCGGCGGTACGCTCGGCGCGACGTGGCTCGCGGGGACCCACCCCGACCTGGTGGCCGACTGCCCGCAGGCCGTCGGCGAGGTGGGCGGATTCTCGCTGACCGTCAAAGACCAGCGGCTCTATCTCATCCAGACCGCGGAGAAGGGTTTGGCCTGGCTGAAGCTCATCGCGGAGGGCCAGGCGGGTCATGGCTCGATGCTGAGCGCCGACAACGCCGTGACCGAATTGGCGCGGGCGGTGACAGACCTCAGTACCCACCGCTGGCCCCGGTCCCTCCACCCCGCGCAACAAGGGTTCCTGGACGCGGTCGGTGAGGCGCTCGGCGTACCCATCACCGCTGACTCCGCCGCAGCGACCCTCACCCGGCTCGGCTCGATCGCTCGCCTGGCCGGGGCGACGATGTCCGACACTGTCAACCCGACGATGTTGGCGGCCGGCTACAAGGCCAACGTCATCCCGCGCCAGGCGACGGCGACGGTCGACGGGCGCTTCCTGCCCGGCCACCGGGACGAGTTTCTGGAGACGGTACGCCGGGTGATCGGGGAGAAGGTACGCCTGGAGATCCTGCATGAGCAACCGGCGGTCGAAACCGACTGGGGTACGCCGCTGACCGCCGCGATGGCCGCCGCGATCCGGACCTTCGACCCGGCGGCCCGAGTGGCCCCGTACATCATGGCCGCCGGCACCGACGCCAAGGCCTGGTCCGGCCTGGGGATCCAGTGTTACGGCTTCGTACCGCTTCGCCTCCCGGCTGGTTTCGACTTCACCGGCTTGTTCCACGGAATCGACGAGCGGGTACCCATCGAATCCCTCCACTTCGCCGTCGACGCCTTCGACCGCTTCCTCGACCTCGCCTGACCCCACGGAGTCGAAACCATCGCAAATCCGGAAGTGAACTCATTGCAAATCCGGTAATGGTTCGATTGCAAATCCGGTAATGGGGTTATCTCGACAGCTTGGCGAACGTCGACATCGCCCAGGTGAGCGCGTCCCCGCGCAACCCGGCGAAGGTCATGGCGCTGCTCCGTTCGCTGGCACGCAACACGGCCACGACGGTCGGTACCGCCGCCCTGGCCCGCGACGATGCCGGACTGGAGGTGGATGCGGTGGTGTCGTTGTCATCCCCGTCGATCTGTTGGGCCCGTGAGCCGGCCAACGAGCGTACGGTCCTCAGCGGGCGTCACCCGCCGGGACCAACCAGTCGAGCCACTCGCCGACACCCTCGCCGGTCTTGGCGGAGGCGAGGATGACCCGCGCCCGGGGGTTGACGGCCTTGACATTGGCCAGGAACAGGCCCATGTCGAAGTCGAGGTACGGTAATAGGTCGGTCTTGTTCACGACGACGGCGTCGACGTTACGGAACATCACGGGGTACTTGAGCGGTTTGTCCTCGCCCTCGGTGACGGAGGCGATCATGGCCCGCCGGTGGGCGCCGACGTCGAACTCGGCCGGACAGACGAGGTTGCCGACGTTCTCGATCAGCAGCAGGTCAAGGGTGGCGAGGTCGAGCCGCTCCAGGGCGTGCGCGACCATGGGCGCATCCAGGTGGCACTCGCCGCCAAATCCATCACCCGTGTTGAGCAGCGAGATCTGGGCCCCGAATCCCCGCAGGCGGTCCGCGTCGATGGCGGTCTCGATATCGCCCTCGACGATCCCGCAGCGGACCCGGCCGGCGAGCCCCGCCAACGTCCGCGCCAGCAAGGTGGTCTGGCCCGCGCCCGGCGAGCTCATCAGGTTGACGGCGGTCACCCCCGCCTGGTCCAGCCGGGCCCGGTTCGCGGCCGCGGCTGCGTCGTTCTCGGCAAAGATCCGTGTCAGTACGTCGACCCGGTCCGCCCCGGTCTCGTACCCCCGGTGGTCCCCGACCTCGTCGTGACCGTGATCGTGGCCGGACTCGTCGTGGTCGTGTTCGTGTACCGTCCCGTCATCGTGGCGGTGAAAACGCCCCATATCAGTCCTCCAGTTGTAGTGCCGTGACAAGGAATTCTTCCCCGCTGACGATATGGACCGTCGTCGATTGGCAAGCTTCGCATCTCAGTATAGGCAGTTCGGCCAGCCGGGTCGTCGCCCCGCAGTCGTCGCAGCGGATCACCCCCGGACACCGCCGGATCGCAAGCCGGCTCGCTTCGAGCGCCGTACCCGCGCAGAGCAGCGCCCAACAGCGCTCGAGCGTCGAGGGTACGACCTGACGCAGGTCGCCGACAGCCAGCTCGACGACCGCGACCCGCCGGCCTTCCGCCGCCCGGGCGACGATGGACGCGATGGAGCGGCTGAGCGCCAGTTCGTGCATACGTGCCTCCTCGGGGCAGTCCGCCACCACGGTCCACTATTCTAGAGGCACTCTTTGAGACACCCCGCGAGCGAAAGGCAGCGTGCGCAGACAGTTGGTCCTGACCGGCGTCGTCCAAGGCGTGGGCTTCCGGCCGGGCGTCGCCCGGATCGCCAGGCACTACGCCGTGACCGGCTTGTGTGGAAACGATGACAATTCTGTGTTCATCGAGGCGCAGGGTGCGCCGGACGAGGTGGCGGCGTTCTTCGACGCCGTCCGGCGAGACGTCCCGCCACTCGCCACCATCGTCGCCTGGCGCGAGACCCCGTTGGCCGATCTGCCCGACGACAACGCCTTCCGCATCGTCGCCTCCCGCCGGGGCGTCGGCACGATCACCCTGCTCCCGGCCGACACCGCCGTCTGCGCCGACTGCCTGGCCGAGATGGCCGACACCTCGAACCGCCGGTACCGCTATCCGTTCACCACCTGTACGAACTGCGGGCCGCGCCTCACGATCATCCGTGATGTCCCGTACGACCGGCCGGCGACCACCATGGCCGGCTTCCCGCTGTGCCCGGCCTGCGCGGCCGAGTACGCCGACGCGGCCGACCGGCGGTTCCACGCCCAACCCATCTCCTGCTTCGACTGCGGACCGGACCTGTGGCTGGAGGTTCCCGGCGACCCCGCCCTGGAGCGCCCGCCCGCCACCGACCGGCGGACCCGGTTCGCCCAGGTCATCGCCCTGGCCACCGACCGCCTGCGACAAGGCCAGATACTGGCCGTCAAGGGGATCGGCGGCTTCACATTGATGTGCGACGCCCGCAACCCCGCCGCCGTCGCCACCCTCAGGGCCCGCAAGCGCCGCCCCGGCAAACCGTTCGCCGTCATGGCCGGGTCCGTCGCCGCCGCCCGGACCATCGCCGACCTCGGCGACGAGCACGTCCGGGCGCTCTCGAGCCGGGAAGCCCCCATCGTCCTCGCCCCAATGGCGGCGGGTTACGACCTCGCCACCGTCGTCGCCCCCGGCCTGGACGACGTCGGCATCATGCTCCCGTACGCGCCCCTCCACCGGCTCCTGCTGGGCCAGGACGACATCGTCGTCGCCACCAGTGCGAACCCGTCCGGGCGACCTCTGACGTACGACAACACCGACGCCC
>JAIRVA010000044.1 GCA_031254155.1 Propionibacteriaceae bacterium | reverse complement strand
CGGTCGGTGACTACGCCTGGATCGACGCCACCGGCAACGGTCAGCAGGACGCGGGGGAGACCCCCGTCCCCACGATGCCCGTCGCGCTGGTTGGCGCGGACGGCGTCACCCTGGCAACGACGACAACCGACAAGAACGGCTACTACCTGTTCGATCTTGTGCCACCCGGCACGTACCAGGTGGTGTTCACTCTGCCTGATGGGTACCTGTGGACGGCCGCCAACCAGGGTGCGGTCCAGACCGACTCCGACGCGCGGGGTGAGTCGGCGTATGCCGCGACGGCGGGCAGCGCCCCGTTCACGCTCGCCGTGGGCGGCCCGAACGTGGTCGCCGCCACGGACGCCTCCGTACCGACAACGTACACAGTCAAGGCGCCGTACGTGAACCCGACGCTGGACGCCGGTGTCGTCCCGGTCGCCCCGCAAATCGACATTGCGAAGTGGGTGTGTAAGACGGGGACGGGTTGCGTCGAGCCCAGTGGCGGTGCCATGGCCTCGCTGTCGCTCGCCACTGCGTCGGCTGGCTGGGTCAAGGCCACGACGGTCGGGTACAACACGAGCGCGGACTGGATGATCCTCGTCCAGAACACGGGTAACGTGACGCTCGCGCACGTTGACCTGATCGTCGAGAACTTCGACGCCGGGGGCGGCCGGTTCACCAACGAGAACTGCGGGCTGACGACCGCTGATGTGACACTCCAGCCGGGCCAGTTCATGGCCGTCTACTGCACGATCAGCCACGTGACGAACATGGCGGCGCTCGGCTCGGGCAAGGACATCATCAACACCGCGCAGGCAGGGGGTACGCCGGTGAAGCCGGGTGGCAAGCCGATCCTCAAGCCGACGGGCGAGACGTGGGGGAAGGTGGTGACCAAGCTGGCCACGGCCGAGGTCAACGCCAAACCGCCGTACCAGGTCAAGGGTGGTGGCTACACCACGGCTGCCGGCGGTACGACGGTGGGATCATTGTTGGCGTTCGGGCTGATTCTGCTCGGGATTGGTGTCTACACCAGGCGCCGCCGCCGGGCCTAAGAGCCAGGGGGGAGTCCCCGGGGGAAGTGTTGCGGTACGGCGGTTTCAGAAGGCTCGTCGTACCGCAACTCATGTCCAGGCAGGGGATCTGGTCATGGTGTGGTGATGGAGGCGCTGCAGGTGGGGAATGTTGACGTGTCTCACTCCGCCGGACGCCCGGCTGACGACACAGCGCAGATCAGCACTTCCCTAGCGGGCGGCTAACTCGACGGCACTTCGCAACGCTTCCATCAGGCTGGCCGCGTCGACCCGGCCGGTACCCGCGATGTCGAACGCCGTCCCGTGGTCGACGCTGGTTCTCACGATGGGCAACCCGACCGTGATGTTGACGCCGTGCTCAATACCGAGCGCTTTGACCGGGGCGTGGCCCTGGTCGTGGTACATGGCCACCACCAGGTCGAAGTCGCCCCGCGTCGCCCGGTAGAACACGGCGTCGGCGGGGAGAGCACCCTGGGCGTCGATACCGGCCGCGCGCGCGGCCGCGACACCGGGATTGACCTTGAGTTCTTCCTCGCGGTACCCGAACAGCCCGTTCTCGCCGGCGTGCGGGTTGATGGCACACACGGCGATCCGGGGGTGGGCGAGGCCGGTCCGCTTGAGCAGTTCGTCGCCGCGGCGGATCGTCCGCTCGACGAGCCCGGGTTCGATGGCCGCGATGGCGTCGAGGAGACCCAGGTGGGTTGTCACGTGGATGACGCGGAGGCCCGGTGCCGTCAGCATCATCGAGACCTCCGGTGTCCCCGCCAGGTGGGCCAGCAGTTCGGTATGACCAGGGAAATTGTGCCCGGCGCGGTGCAGGGCCTCCTTGTTGATCGGCGCCGTACAGATGGCCCCGGCGCTCTGGTCGAGCGCGTACCGGGCCGCCAGTTCGATGTAGTGGTAGGCCGCGTCGCCCGCCGCCGCCGACACCTGGCCCCAGGGGAGGTCCGGGGGTACGTTGGCGAGGTCGACCACGTCGATAACACCGGGCTCGTACGCCCCGCCCGTGGGACCGTCGACGGTCCGGAACCCCACGTCGAGGTGGGAAAGCGCGGCCGCGGCCCGCAACCGTGTGAGGTCGCCCAGCACGAGGGGCCGGGCGAGGCGATAGATGTCCGGGCCGGCCAGCGCCTTGACGCAGATTTCTGGTCCCACCCCGGCGGGGTCCCCCATGGTGAGGGCAATGACGGGCCGACTCATTTTCCACCTTCGTTTCGGTTATGCGTACGGATGACCGGCGTCGCTGCGAGCAGGCAGCGGATGAGGACCCGGTCGTCTCCGAACGAACCTGACTTCGTCACGATCCGCAGGCCCGCGTGGCTCCCCGCCTGCCCGTACATGACTCCGGGCTCAAGTTCGCCGAGCACGGTCGCTTCCAAAATGCCGGCCACCTCAAGGATAGTACGGGCGGTCGCGCCACCGGTTGCCACCAGTGTCCCGCACTGGGTGAGGCAGGGGACCACCGCGGCGGCCACCTGGCGGGCGATGACCGGCGAGCGCCGCTCGTCCACGGCGACCGTAGGGTCGAAACACACCAGGGCAGCACCCGTCGTGAGCGCCCGGCTGACGTCACCCGACCGGTCGTGGCCGTCGTCGCGGAGCGTGACAGCGGTCACGCCGGCCGCGCGTAACGCGGCGAGTTGCCGCCGCGCCGCCGGCGTGTGACTGCCCACGACGGTGAGGACCGGACCGGTCAGGCCGGGGTGGACCGGGCGCGGTTCGCCGCCCGGCAGCAGGCGGGCGTACGGACGCGTCAAACCGCCCGATCCGACCGGCAACACGGGGAACGGCGCCGCCCGGCACGCCCAAAGGACACGCGCGAGATCGTCGTCCGTCACCGCATCGACGACGACGGCGTCCAGTCCGCGGTCGCGCGCCTGGGCGAAAGAGGTGGCGAGCGTCGCGGGGTCGGTGGGCACGGCCAGTCGCGCCGTCGCCAGACCACCCCGTTCGAGCGTGGCGCCGATGTCGCCGGCCGCGCCCTGGGATACGCCGTCCACATACACGAGGCCGCCCTGCGTCGTCCGGCCGACCGCCGGAAAGGCCGGTGCGACGACGGCCAGCGGCCGGTCGCTGCGCAACCCGGCCAGCCCGGCCGCGACTTCCGCCGCCACCTGGCCGCGCAGGAGCGAGTCGATCTTCGTCACCACCTCGGCGCCCGTGGCGACGGCCCGCCTAGTGGCCAGCCGGACCCGGTGACCGGCCTCGGCCGCCGACTGCTCCCGGGAGTCGGTGTCGATGGCGATGATATC
>JAIRVA010000289.1 GCA_031254155.1 Propionibacteriaceae bacterium | reverse complement strand
AGTAGGCGTCAAGGGCCCGCTTGGTGACACCACCCCGGAGGTTCTCCACGTCGACGGTCACGTACACCTCCAGTGACGTACGGCCCACGTAAACAACCTGGGCGACACAGGTCACGTAGTCGGCGATGTGGATCGGCTCGAGGAACTGGAGTTCGTCAACCCGCGCCGTGACCATGTCCATCTTCGAGTAGCGGATCGCGGCCCCGCCGGCGGTGGTGTCCATCATCTTCATGATCTCGCCGCCGTGGACCGTTCCGCGGGGGTTGGCCTGGGCTGGCTGCATCATGGTCGCTAGGACGATGGTCCGGTCTCTGGTGTCGGTCATCGGATCTCCTTCCGCCCCTCAGCATAGCGAGTTACCGGGTGGCGGTGAAAGCTACGACAATCTACGGCAGTATGTAGACAAATCAGGTATATATAGGTCTTCTGCTCATTATCTAGCAAAACGTAATATATGGCCTAAAGTTGTTCAATAACCTAAAATTATCTTATATAGCCGTAGATTCTCTTATACACTGGTGAGCATGGATCCCAGAGACAATCCGTACTCTCCCGGTGCCGGGCGCCGGCCCGTCGCACTCATCGGCCGTGAGCGCGAGATGACGGCGTGGGACATCGCGCTCACCCGGATCGCCGACGGCCGCGGCGCCCAGTCGCTCGTTCTCTACGGCCTGCGCGGTGTGGGGAAGACCGTGTTGCTCACCCAGTTGGCGCTCATGGCGCGCAGCCAGGGGTGGTACGTGATGGGGGCCGAGGCCCGCCGCGGCCAGTCGGTACGGGAGGCGATCGGCGAATCGGTCCACGGCCTGCTGCTGGAGATCGCCCGGCCCGGGGTCGGCCAGCGGATTCTCAAGGCCGTGAAGACCGCGCTGAGTTTCAAGGCCTCGTACGATTCGACGGGCGTGTGGCACTTCGGACTTGACGTCACCGGTGCGGAGGGTGGCGGCGCGGATACGGGGGCCCTGGAAACCGACCTGGGCCGGCTCATCCTGGATCTCACGGGGGCCGCGGAAGACAAGGGTGCGGGGGTCGCCCTGCTCATCGACGAGGCCCAAGACCTCGCCACCGACGAGTTGGCGGCACTGCTCGCCATCGTCCACGGCGCCAACCAGCGGGGCGACCGCCTCCTGGTCGCCCTGGCTGGCCTGCCCAGCCTGCCACGGCAGTTGTCCGAGGCCAAGTCGTACGCCGAGCGCCTCTTCGCCTTCCACGAAATCGCCATCCTCAACCGGGCGGAGGCGGCGGCAGTCCTCACCGAGCCCGCCGAGGCGCTGGGCGTCCGCTGGACCACTGCGGCGCTGGAGCGGGTGACCGCGGCGGCGGGGGGCTACCCGTACTTCCTCCAGGAGTACGGCCAGGCCGCGTGGAACGCGGCGGACGGCTCGCCCATCGGCGACACCGATGCCCGGATCGGGATTGTCCAGGGGCGGCGGGCCCTCGACGCCGGTTTCTTCCGCATCCGGTGGGAGCGGGCGAGCCCGGCCGAACGGGCGTACCTCAGGGCCATGGCGCAGGATGGCGACGGGCCGAGTCTCACGGCCCAGATCGCGACCCGGCTGAAGAAGAAACCGTCGGCGCTCGGTCCGGCGCGGGCGAACCTGATCGGCAAGGGACTCGTCTACTCGCCGGCCCACGGCGACATCGCGTTCACCGTCCCCGCCATGGCCGCCTTCATTGATGTCCAGCCGTAACGAGGCAGTTCAGGACACGGGTGCGCCGGCCGAGGCCCGGAAGACCGGCTCGGGGGGTATCTTGACCCGTCGCACCGGTTCGTGACGGATCGCTTCCAGGAGGAGTTGCAGCGCCGCCGCCCCGAGAGCGTCGTGGTTCTGACGGATCGTCGTCAGCGGCGGGATCGTACAGTCCGAACCCTCAATGTCGTCGAACCCGACCACACTGAGATCGCGCGGGACGTGTGCCCCGGCCTCGTAGGCCGCCCGCAAAACGCCGTAGGCCATGCGGTCGTTGGCGGCGAACACCGCGGTCGGCGGGTGGTCCAAGGCTTGGAGGGCGAGGGCGGCCTGGTACCCCGACTGGGCCGACCAATCACCCGTGACCACGAGGGCCCGTTCGCGCTCGGCAGCGGGTAGCGACTCCCGCCAGGCGGCGGCGCGGGCCGCGGCGTGCAGGTCGCCCGCTGGTCCCGAGACGTGGGCGATCCGGGTGTGCCCCAGGCCCCGCAGAATCGTCATCGCCTGCTGGGCCCCGCCGTGTTGGTCGATGTCCACGGTGAAACACCCGTCGGGTACCGTGCCCGAGGTGACGAGTACGGTAGGCAACTGGCTGCAGGCCTCCAGGGTGGCGTCCACGGCGCTCTGGGTCTGGGCGACGGCGATGACGCCGTCAACGCCCTGGTCGATGAAGTGGTGGGCCACCTCGATCACCTCGTCGCGGCTACCGACCTGCAGGCTGCCCATGCTGACCCAGTAGCCGTTCGTGCGGGCGTTCTCCTCGATGGCCAGCATCGCGCCCGATGGCCCGGACAGCGACGTCGTCGAGACCAGGACCCCGATGACGCGGCTGTTGCCGGTGGCGAGGGTCCGGGCGGCGAGGTTGCGGCGGTAGCCCAGTTGGGTGATCGCCCGTAACACTTGTTCCCGGGCCTTGGCTGACACCGACGGATGGTCGTTCAGCACCCGGGAGACGGTCTGGTGGGACACCCCGGCCAGGGCGGCCACATCCGCCATCGTGGGAGGTGTGCGTCGGGTGTCCATGGGTTGAGGCTACCTTGTCCGGGGCGATATCGGTATGAGCGCGCTCACTTCGCTGGCGGTGACCGCCCAATCGTTATCGAACTGTGACCGATCTTTCAGCGAAACAGGCTTGCCCAGTGGGCTGTGTTAACGTTAACATGAATCGCGTCGGAGCAAAAGCGCCCGACGTTATGGGGTGCCGTGATGGGTACCACGTTGGATCACTGAATGGGTCGCGCCACGGTTGGCAGCCCAGAAAGGACTTTTCTATGAAGAAGAGCATCATCGCAGCGGGTGTGGCGGGTCTGATGGCCCTCTCCATGACCGCGTGCTCGAACGGTGGAGGCGCGTCCGCGACAACCGGCGCTCCCACGACCACCGCTGCTGGCGCCGCCACCACTGGGGCTGCCCCCGCTGCGGGTGGCACCATCGGCGTAGCCATGCCGAACAAGACCTCGTCGCGCTGGGTGGCCGACGGTAACGCCGTCAAGGCGGGCCTGGAAGCCGCTGGCTACCAGGTTGACCTTGAATACGCCGCCGACGACATCCCGACGCAGACCCAGCAGATCGACCAGATGATCACCAAGGGCGTGAAGTGCCTGATCATCGCCTCGATCGATGGCACGGCTCTGACCAGCCAGCTGCAGGCCGCCGCTGATGCACACATCCCCGTCATCGCGTACGACCGGCTGATCCGTGACTCGCCGAACGTCGATTTCTACGTGTCGTTCGACAACTACAAGGTTGGCGTGGCCCAGGCGACGTCCCTGCTCTACGGCCTCGGCCTCACGAACAAGGACGGCTCGAAGGCTTCGAACCCGCCGGCTGGCCCGCTGAAGGTCGAGTTGTTCGCCGGTTCCTCCGATGATAACAATGCGACGTTCTTCTGGAACGGTGCCATCGACACCCTCAAGCCGTACCTCACTGACGGTACGCTCGTTGTCGGTTCCGGCCAGGATCAGTTTGGCCAGGCGGCCATCATGCGGTGGCTCCTCGAGACCGCGCAGACCCGCATGGACAACCTGCTGACTGCTTCTTACGGCGGCAACGGTGCGGGCCTCAAGGGCGTTCTGAGCCCGTACGACGGCATCTCCCGCGGCATCATCAACGCTCTGCAGAACGTGGGCATGGGCCCGAAGATCAGCGATGGTCTGCCCATCGTCACCGGCCAGGACGCCGAGATCGAGTCGGTCGCCCTCATCAACAAGGACGTCCAGTTCTCGACCATTTTCAAGGACACCCGCAAGCTCGCCGACCAGGCCGTCGTGGCCGCCAAGGCGTTCCTCGAGGGCAAGACCCCGACTGCCAACAACACCAAGGATTACGACAATGGTGTGAAGGTCGTCCCGTCGATGCTGCTCGAAGTCGACACGATCAACAAGGAAGACATCCAGTCCAAGCTGATCGACTCCAAGTACTGGACCCAGGCGCAGGTCGACTCCGGCCAGGCCTGATCCGATAAACCCACGTGGGGGAGGCGCCTGGCTGCCTCCCCCACCACCCTTGACCCACCGCGAGCCCACAGAAGGGAACCCAGGTCGATGTCCGACACCATCCTGGAGATGCGCTCCATCACCAAGACTTTCCCCGGCGTCGTCGCGCTTGACGACGTCACCCTCACCGTCCGGCGCGGCGAGATCCACGCGATTTGCGGCGAGAACGGCGCCGGCAAGTCGACCCTGATGAAGGTGCTGTCGGGGGTCCATCCGTACGGCACGTACGAGGGCCAGATCGTGTACGAGGGCGAAGAGGCCCGGTTCCACTCGATCACCGACTCGGAGCACGAGGGCATCGTCATCATCCACCAGGAACTTGCATTGTCGCCCTTCCTGTCGATCGCCGAAAACATCTTCCTCGGCAACGAGCGCTATACCAAGACCCACCTGATCGACTGGAACCGGACCAACGCCGAGGCGCAGGAACTCATGGACCGGGTCGGGCTCGTCGAGAACCCGACGACACCGATCAGTACCGTCGGTGTCGGCAAGCAACAGTTGGTCGAGATCGCCAAGGCCCTGTCCAAGTCGGTGAAGCTGCTCATCCTGGACGAGCCCACCGCGGCGCTCAATGACAACGACTCCGAACACCTCCTGGGCCTGCTGCGCAACCTCAAGGCGGAGGGGATCACCTGCATCATGATCTCGCACAAGCTCTCCGAACTGATGGACGTCGCCGACACGATCACGGTCATCCGCGACGGCCACACCATCGAGTCGATGCCTGCCGCTGACGCGACCCAGGAGCGCCTGATCAAGGACATGGTCGGCCGCGAAATGTCGCAACGGTACCCACCCCGCGAGCGACACATCGGCGACGAGTTGTTCCGGGTGGAGGACTGGACGGTCTACCACCCGACCCAGCCGGGCCGCGTCATGATCGACCACGCCAACCTGAACGTCCGGGCGGGCGAGGTCGTGGGCATCGCGGGCCTGATGGGGGCCGGGCGGACCGAGTTGGCGATGAGCCTGTTCGGGCACTCGTACGGCGCTCACATCACGGGCCGGACGTACATCCGGGGCGACGAGGTCCACCTCGACACGGTCGACGACGCGATCCACCACGGCGTGGCGTACGTCTCGGAGGACCGCAAGCGGTACGGGCTCAACCTGCTCACCGACATCAAAACCAACACCACATCGGCGGGACTGTATAAGCTGACGAGCAAGTTGTTCGGTTTCGTCAACGGCAACGAAGAGATCAAGGTCGCCGAGGAATACCGGAGCAAGCTCGGCATCAAGACGCCCACCGTGATGGCGGCGGTCACGAAGCTCTCGGGCGGCAACCAGCAGAAGGTCGTCGTCGCCAAGTGGCTCTACACCGACCCGGACATTCTCATCCTGGACGAGCCGACCCGCGGTATCGACGTCGGCGCGAAGTACGAGATCTACACCATCATCAACGCCATGGTCGCCCAAGGCAAGGCCGTCATCGTCATCTCCTCGGAGTTGCCCGAGATCATGGGCATCTCCGACCGCATCTACACCCTGAGCTTCGGCGCCATCACCGGTGAGGTACCCATCGCCGAAGCCACCCAAGAAAACCTCATGGAACTCATGACCAAAGAGAAGGAAACCCTCAAATGACCGTTCCCCGTGACGCCGAACCCGCGTTGATCGACGACGAGGCCTTTCTCATCCCCCAACCGAAGGGCGGATCGATCTGGGCGTACCTGCTGGAAAATGTGCTGCGGCGCAACGGCATCTTGGTGGCGTTCATCGTCATCATCGTGGCGTTGTCGATCTGGCAGAACATGTTCTTGAGCCCCTCTAACCTGACGAACCTCGTCCTGCAGTACTCGTATATCCTCGTCCTGGCCCTCGGCATGTTGATGGTCATCGTCCTCGCCCAGATTGATCTGAGCGTGGGGTCGGTGGTCGCCTTCACGGGCGCGGTGGCCGCGGTGCTCGTCGTCCGCATGGGCCTGCCCTGGTGGGTGGGCGTCCTGGCGGCGATTCTCAGCGGGACCCTGGTGGGCGCCTGGCAGGGCTTCTGGGTTGCCATCGTCGGCATCCCGGGCTTCGTCGTCACCCTGGGCGGGCAACTGATCTTCCGCGGTTTGGCGCAGTTGACGCTCAACTACGTCTCGCTCAGCCCGTTCGGGGGCGCGTACTACGGCATCTCGAACGGCTTCATCAAGGGCTGGTTCGGTGGTACTAGTTTTGACGTCTTCACCGTGGTCGTGTTCGCCGTCGCCGTCGTCGGGTACGCCGTCTCGGCCTGGCGGTCGCGGATGGCGCGCATCAAGTACCAGCAGAGCGTGGCCCCACTGCCGTTGTTCGTCCTCCAGGTCGTGCTTGTCGCCGCGGTCGCGCTGTTCTTCGCCTGGCGGATCTCGCAGAACCGCGGCCTGCCGGTCATTCTCATCATTCTGGCCGTGTTCATCATGGTGTACGGTGTCGTGATGGCCCGGACCTCCTTCGGGCGCGGCATCTACGCCATCGGTGGCAACCTGCTGGCCGCCCAACTGTCGGGCGTCAAGACCAAGGCGATCACGTTCTGGACGTTCGTCAACATGGGCTTCCTGGCCGGGGTCGCCGGCGTCATCTACTCCGCCCGCATGAACAGCGCCCAGCCGGCGGCCGGCGTCGGCATGGAACTCGACGCCATCGCCGCCTGCTTCATCGGCGGTGCGTCGACGACGGGTGGTATCGGCCGGATCGCGGGCGCCATGGTCGGCGGTCTCATCATGGCCGTCATTTCGAACGGGATGCAGCTGGCCGGCGTGTCGCAGGGCCTGCAGCCCGTCATCAAGGGCCTCATCCTGACGCTCGCGGTCGCTTTCGATCTGTGGAACAAGCGCCGCACCTCCGTGGCGGCCTAGGAGACGAGGAGTCGCCATGGACACGTGGTCGCTGGGGATTGAGTTCGGCTCGACCCGCATCAAGGCGGTGCTTGTCGACGAGCACCTGAGCGTTATCGCCACCGGGTCGCACACCTGGGAGAACCAGCTCATCGACGGCTACTGGTCGTACCCCCTGGACGCGGTCTGGGCGGGGGTACGCGAGGCGTACGCGGAGCTCAACGCCACGGTCGAGCAGACGTACGGCGCGCCGGTCACGACGCTGGCCAGTATCGGTATCTCGGCCATGATGCACGGCTATCTGCCCTTCTCGGCCACTGGTGAACAGCTCGCGGGCTTCCGGTCGGGGCGTAACACCACGACCGCCGCGGCCAGCGAGGAGCTGACCGGCCTGCTTGCGTTCGCCGTACCGCAGCGCTGGTCCATCGCCCATCTTTACCAGGCCGTGCTGAACGGCGAGGCCCACGTCCCGCAGATCGCCTACCTGACGACGCTCGGCGGGTACATCCACTGGCAGCTGACCGGGGAAAAGACCC
>JAIRVA010000287.1 GCA_031254155.1 Propionibacteriaceae bacterium | reverse complement strand
GGGCGAGTTCACGGGCGCGGACGCGGCGGGCACGGAAGCGACAGCGTCGGATGACGCGGTGTTGCCGCTGACCCCCAGGGTCGGGATCACGGTGACGAAGGTGGCGTTGCCGACGACGGTGACGGCGGTGGGTGACGAGGTTGTGTACACGGTGACGGCGGAGAACACTGGGTCGGCGGACGCGGAGAATGTGATGGTGAAGGATCCGGGTCCAGGTGCTGTGGTGGGGGTGTCGGGCACGTGGTCGGGTGTGATGGGGTGCGTGTTGACGACGGTTGCGGCTGCGACGGGGGCACCGTTTGTGAATGACGGGTCGGAGTCGGTGCCGCCGGGTGGTGTGGTGACGTGCACGGCGTCGTTCACGGTGGACACGTTGGCGGCGGGCACGTCGGGCACGATGACGAACACGGTGACCGTGTCGGCGGACAATATGACGGACGAGACGGCGCAGGCGCGGGTGACGGTGGTCGCGGCCGAGCCTTTGGTTCCGCCTTCGACTGGGTTGGGTCTGAAGAAGACGATTGTGACGGATGGTGTGCCGAAGGTAGGTGACATGGTGACGTTCAAGTTCCTGGTCAGGAACACGGGCGACACACCGGTGGCACAGGTGCATATTGTTGAGATCCGGTTTACAGGTGACAAGAGCAAGTTGAAGCCGGTGTGCCCGTCGGGGGAGCCTTTGCGCCCCGGGGGAGAGGTAACGTGTGAGGCTGAATATCAGGTGACTCAGGCGGATGTGGTTCTTGGTTACATTTTGAACACGGCGGTGGCGTCGTGGGATCCCGATGAGACGAACACTAGTCACCGGTCGCTGGAGTCGACCACTGAGTACGACTGGGCGAAATTGATGGTGACGAAGGTGGGTACCCCCAACTGGGCGACGGGTACGTACCCGAAGCCAGGTGACACGATCACGTACGATTTCACGGTCCGGAACCCGGGTCGGACGGATGTTTCCGAGATTGTCTTCGACGATCCGTTGATTCCGCAGTCGGCGATCACGTGCACTGGCAGCGTACCGCCGCTCGCGAAGCTGGCCGTTGGTGCGTCGGTGACGTGCACGGGTACGTACGCGTTGACGCAGGCGGACATCAATGCCGGTGGGGTGGTCAACACGGTCACGGTGAGCGGCAAGGATCCGAACGGTCACTCGGTCGAGGCTTGGGCCGAAGCTCCGCTGGTGGTGGCGAAGCAGAACGAGGCATGGGTGGTTGCGAAGACGGCCGACAGGTCGACGGCCCGGCTGGGTGATGTGATCACGTACACGTATACGATCGCCAACACCGGGAATGTGGCGGCGACGGAGTTGCGGATCAAGGAGACCGAGTTCACGGGTAAAGGCACAGCGCCGGATCCGAAGGACGCGGTGTGTACGTTGAATGGGACGCTGGTCAGTCTTCCTACGTTGGCGTTGCCGGTGGGGGAGACGGTGAAGTGTACGCTCACGTACACCGTTGTCGCGGCCGACGTCGCACCTGGTAAGGGTGAAACCGTCCGTGTGTTGAGAAACTCGGCGACGGTCGTGTCTGACAAACAGAAAATCAATCCCCCGCCGCCACCGCCGCCGGCCACGGCGGAGGTGACGCTCATCGTCCAGCCGGCGGTGCAGGCGAAGACGGGCGGGTCGGTCGTCGGCGGCGAGGCCAGCAGCCTGGCTGGCGTCCTGGCTGGCCTGCTGTTCGTCACCGCGGGCGTGGCATTCATCATCGTCCGGCGGAAGCGCCGGTCGTAACGAACTGACGCACCGGGGTCCCTGGGGCCGCTCCACGTGGATCGGGCCAGGGACCCCGGTGCGGTTTCCGCTCATACCCTTGTCGAGTCGGCGAGTACGCTACCAGACTTCACTGTGGGTCAATCGCTGGCGCGAACCGTGGCGCACCTGGTTTTGACCCGCCGGACGGCCACGGGTACGGGTGCGATGGTGAGCGCGACCCGCGTACCGATGGTGAAGGTTTCGCTGACATCGTGCTGCATGGTGATGAGTTGGTCATCGTCGGTACGGAACAGGGTCCGCCGCATGGAACCGAGGAACGTACTCGTTTCGACGACCGCCTCGAACCGTGGGTCGCCCGCACCGGCGACGTGAACGTGCTCGGGGCGGACGAAGACCTCACAGTCGCCAGTCGTCGGCGGGCCAAGGACGGGCAGCGGGATGTCCCACGCCCACGCCTGGTCACCGCGGATGACCGCGCGGACCAGGCTGGACATGCCGACGAAGGCCGCCACGACCGGGGTGGCCGGGGTGAGGTACAACTCCTCGGGGGTCCCGATCTGTTCGATGTGGCCCGCGTTCATCACGGCGACGCGGTCGGAGATCGCGAGCGCCTCCTCCTGGTCGTGGGTCACGAAGACCGTGGTGATGCCGAGCGTCTGCTGGATGCGCCGGATCTGGAGGCGCAGTTGCAGCCGGACCTGGGCGTCGAGGGCGGAGAGTGGTTCGTCTAGCAGCAACACCCGCGGGGAGGTGACAAGCGCGCGGGCGAGGGCGACCCGCTGCTGCTGTCCGCCGGACAGGGAGTACGGGTACCGGTCGCCGAGGTCGGCGAGTCCCACCAGCTCCAGCGCCTCGGCGGCGCGTTGGCGGGCCTCCGCCGCCGGGGTCTTCCGCATCTGGAGGCCGAACAGCGTGTTCTGCAGCGCGGTCAGGTGGGGGAACAGGGAGTACGCCTGGAAGACCATGCCGATGTCCCGCTTGTTGGTGGGGGTGCCGGAGACGTCCACACCGCCCAGCTCGATGACGCCATCCGTGAGCTGCTCCAGGCCGGCGATCAGGCGGAGCGCCGTCGTCTTCCCGCAGCCGGACGGGCCGAGCAGGGAGACGAACTCGCCCGGCGCAATGGTCAGATTGAGCCCGTGCAGGACGCGGGTAGTGCCGAAGTCCTTGACGACCCCCTTCAGTGCCACCGCGGCCGCCTGGCGTACCTCCGTTGTCATGCCTGCTCCTTCCGAGATGAGCCGACGCGCCCGACCCGGCCGATGACAAGCAGCAGCAGGAAGCAGAACGCCAGGGCGAGGAGAGAAAAGATGACCGCCACCCAGGCATCCGACTGGTTGACGATCACCAGGGCCGTCTGCAAGTTCTGGCGGGCGAGGAGCGAGGCGAGCGTGTACTCGCCGAGGACGACCGCGACCGAGATGAGCGACCCGGCGAGCAGGCCGCCGCGGAGGTTCGGCGCCAGCACGCGCCAGATGACCCCGAACCAGGAGGCGCCGAGGGAACGGGCCGCCTCGGTGAGAGTGGTGAGGCTGATGGCGTCGATGTTCGCCTGGATCGCGCGGGTGGAGAAGGGCAGGACAAGGATGCCGTACGCGAAGGCCAGGGTCCACGCACCCGTGCCGAACAGGTGGCCCACGACGCGGTAAACCGGGGCCAGCCCGACGACGAGCACGATGGCCGGGATGGTGATCGGCAGGAGTGCGACGAACTCGAACACGCGGCGCAACTTGGGGAAACGGAGATTGACGAGAATCATCGTCGGCGCGACGAGGACGAGCACGATCACGATGGTGACGGCCGCGAGGATGAGCGAGTTGGTGAGGCCGGTCCACAGCGGTTTGTACACCGAGGCCTTGGCCGGATCAGCGATCGCCGCCCAGTGGGCGAAGGAGTGTCCGGTCCGGTCCCGGAAGGTGTACTCGAGCGTCGCGAGCAGCGGGATCAGGACGAAGGCTCCGACGATGACGGCGATGATCCAACGGGTCGCCCGGCCGGGGACGAAAGAGGTCTTCATGACCGCCACCTCCCGGCGCGCCGCTGGACCGCGGCGTACCCCGTCATGACCAACACCATCACGACGATCATGCCGGCGGCGAGCGCGCCCGCCAGGTTGGACCGCCCGAGCACGGTCTCGCTGGTCAGGGCGGCGCGGATCTGGAGCGGGACGATCTGGGAGCCCTGGCTCGCGAGCGCCGCCGCGGTCGCGAAGGCCGAGAACGAGTTCGCGAACAGCAGGAGATAACTGGCAAAGAAGGAGGGCGCGAGGACGGGCAGCCCGATGCGGCGCCAGAAGGTCCAGCGGCTCCCGCCGAGCACGGCGTTGGCCTCCGCCCACTGTGGTTTCAAACCGGCCATGGCGGGCATGAAGGTGATGACCATGAGCGGGATCTGGAAGTAGATGTACGGCAGGATGAGGCCGGGCAGGTCGTACAACCACATGCCCGAGGCGTAGATGTTGATGCCGAGGCCCGTGAGCCACTGGTTGATGATTGAGTTGCGGCCCATGGTCGCGATGAAGACGAACGCGAGCATGACGCCGCCGAACTGGGCGAGCACGCTCGCCGCCGCGTCGACGACCACTCGGACCGGCCGGGTCGACGCGATGCCGAGCAGCGCGTAGCAGACCAGCGCCCCGACGAGGGCGCCGATGGCGGCGGTGAGGAGGGACAGCCAGATGCTCGCCCAGAAGGTCCGAAGCACGACGGGATCGGCGAGGGCCGAGAAGTTGTGCCAGGTGAGGTGACCGTTCACGTCGAGCAGACCGGTGGTGATTGCCAGAACCGTCGGGAGGGCGAGAAACAGGCCCACGTACGCGGTGAACGGCGCCAGGCCGAGCGTCCCCGCCCACCCACGGACACGCCGGAACCGTGGCCGGGTGCCGGTGCTGGCGGCCGTGGCTGACATCGGGCTAGCCGATCGCGGCGGCCCACTGCTGGCCAAGCAACGTCCCGGCGTTGGTGCTCTGGGTCTCGTCCGGCATGGAATAGCTCTTCGGCGCGGCGGGCAGGGCGGCGGCCAGGTCTTTGTCGATCGTACCGGCGGTCGTCATCGCGTCCATCCGGGCCGGCCGGGCCCCGCCGCCCAGGTAGAGGTTCTGCCCCTCGTCGGAGTAGAGGAACTCCTGCCACAGCCGCGCCGCCGCCGGGTGGGAGGCGTTGACGTTGACGGCCTGGTAGTAGTAGCCCGCGAGCCCCTCACCGGGGAAGATGATGGTCTGCCAGGTCGGGACGTTCTTGGTCTGGGCGGCGTTGAGATAGTCCCAGTCAAAGACGATGGGGGTCTCGCCGCTGGCGATGGTCGCGTCGGTCGGGTCCACCTTGAGGAAGTTCCCGGCGGCGTTCATCTGCTTGAAGAAGGTGATGCCCGTGGAGTAGTCGTCGAGCGTACCGCCCGTGAGGAGCGTGGCGAGCCCGATCGAGGCGAACGCCGAGCCGGCCTGGGTCGGATCACCGTTGATGGCCACCGCGCCCTTGTAAGCGGGGCCCAGGAGGTCCTGGATAGTTGTGGGGACGGGGTACCGCGACGAGTCGATGCCGAGCGCCATGAACCCGCCGTAGTCGCCGTAGTACTTGCCGTTCGCATCCTTGAAGAGGTCGGGGATGTCGTTCCAGGTCGCAACCTTGTACGAGGCGAACTCGGCGGTGTTCGCCAGCGCGACGGTCAGACCGAGGTCGAAGACATCGGGGGCGGTGTCGAGGCCCTTGTTGGTCTTGGCGGCGGTGATCTCTTCCGCGCTCGCCGCGTTCGGGTTGAGTTCGTTGATCGTGATGCCGGGGTATTTTGCCTTGAAGGCGTCCATGATCGCGCCGTAGTTCGCCCAGTCGTGGGGGAGCGCGATGACGTTCAGGGCCCCCTCGGCTTTGGCGGCGGCGGCCAGGTCGTCCAGCGTGCCGAAGTCGGCCAGGGAGGTGGCCGTGGCCGCGTTGACGGCCGCTCCGGTCGTGGCCGCGGTCGTCCCGGCCGAGGTGGATGAGTTGTTGGAGGTGCTACACGCCCCCAGGCCCAGCGCGAGTACGACGCTGGCGGCGGTGATGGCACTCAACCGGCGAGTGATAGTCATGGTGATGCTCCTCCTGTGAGATCGGTACCCTGCTTCATTGTATGTGAGAATGGTGCCCTCGTAGGTGAACATTGCGTAAACATTCCGGACGGCGGATGGCTGGTGCCTTGTTGATTCATTTCTTTTGTGTGACGCCGTCATAATGAACTCATCTTGGGGAGGTGCCACCGTCAGTGGCGCGGGGCATGTGTCTCACATAGCTGGCGACACCAAATTGATTGCGAAGAAGCCATTCATGCCGAGTGGCTCCTCGCCTTCGGCGCCAGCAGCACCCGGCCCAGTATTGATTAGAAACTGGCTTGTGGAGGAGTGGTTAGGCGTGACATACTATGGCGAACGTATTTGTTGAAGGGGCAGTCATGGTTGACTTTGTTCGTCATTTTCGTCGTGGTGCAGCAGCTTTTGTCGCGAGTGTCTCGCTGGTGGTCGCGGGTGTGGTGGGGGTGCCGCTGGTGGTGGATGG
>JAIRVA010000195.1 GCA_031254155.1 Propionibacteriaceae bacterium | reverse complement strand
TGGCGTTCCCGGTCACGCCAGCGGGTGTGACGGTGTCGCCGGTGGAGCAGCCGGTTCCGGGTGTGTTCACGGCGACCCTGGTCTCGGCCACACCGGGGGAGTACACGGTCCGGGTAACGTACGGTGGCAATGATCTCGGTGCCTCCCAACTGGTGACATTCGCGACCGCCGCCGACTTCGTACCCCCGCCCGTGATCATCCAGGCCAACGCCCAGGTGATCGCCGGGACGGCCGGGAACGGGGTGACAACCGTTAAGGTGTCTGACGCGACGGGTGCGGAGTTCTGTACCGCGACGGTGACGGCGGGGGCTTGGGCGTGCGGCAGCCCGCGGGCCGCCGGCGTCACGACCTCGCAGACCATCACGGCCGTGGCGGTGGATACCCAGGGTCGGATGTCCGCTCCGACCTCAACGAACCTGGACGTCGTGCCACCCGCGACGCCGGTCGTCGTGGTGAACGACGGCACGACGCTCGCGGGGACGTTCGACTTCGCGTCGGGGGTTTTCATCCGCTACACGACGGCGACCGGGACGAAAGACGTCCAGGCCCTCATGACCCTCGCCGGCTGGACGCTCGCGGTCCCGGCCGACGCGGTGAGCGGTTCCCTCATCGTGGTGGCGATCGATGCGGCGGGGAACTCCTCGGAGCCGGTCGTCACCTGGCTGACGGTGACCGAACCGACGACCCCCGTACCGACGGAAACCGGGCAACCGACGACGCCCGCACCAACGGAAACGGGCACCCCGACCACCCCGGCGCCGACTGAGACGGCGCAACCGTGCGAGACCCCGCCGACGGGGGTGGTGACGATCCCGCAGACCTCAGCGCTGGCCGATGGCGAATCGCAGTTAGCGGTCGTCGTGACGCTCACCCCGGGTTGCGCGGTGATTGATCAGGCGCAGATCGGGTTGGGGGTGTTGCCGGCGGGCGTGTCGGTGGATGGGCCGTACCCGGCGGGGCAGAATACGTGGTTCTTCGTGTTGGTGTCGGCGGTACCGGGTCAGTACGGTGTGCAGGTGACGTATGCTGGCCAGCCGGTGGGTGGCCCGCAGGTGGTGACGTTCATGTCGCCGGTGCCGCCGCCGGAGGGGTTTGATGCGACCCGGTCGACGGTGACGTTGTCGGCGCTGGTGACGGGGATTACCATGCCGGTGACGGCGACGGCGACGATTCGGGACACGGCCGGAGAGCCGATGTCCGGGGTTGAGGTGGCGTTTACGGCGGTGTTGGATCCGCCGTTGTCGGAGACGTGTACGACGGCTGATGATGGGACGTGTTCGATTACGTTGACGAGCCAGGTGGCGCAGCCGGTGTATCTGGCGGCGACGGTGGCGGGGATCCCGCTCACGGGTTCGCCGGCGCAGATGTTGTTCGTGCCGACTGAGTGTCTGGTGAATCCGCAGGATCAGTTCACGGTGACCCCGGCGGGTGCGGTGGCTGATGGTGTGTCGGTGGTGACGGTGACGGCTGACACCCGTACCCCGTGTGATGCGGCGACCGGCGGGCCGATGTTGACCGAGGTGTCGCAGGTGGCGTTCCCGGTCCCGCCGGATGGTGTGACGGTGTCGCCGGTGGAGCAGCCGGTTCCGGGTGTGTTCACGGCGACCCTGGTCTCGGCCACACCGGGGGAGTACACGGTCCGGGTAACCTATGGTGGCAATGATCTCGGTGCCTCCCAACTGGTGACCTTCGCCACCGCCGCCGACTTCGTCTCGTCGCCTGCCATCACGGTCGCGAACGCGTCCGGGATCGCCGGGACGGCCGGGAACGATGTGACGACCGTCACGGTGTACGACGAGTCGGGTGAGGTCATCTGCACCTCGCCGGTGGTCCAGGGTGCCTGGGCGTGCCAGCCCGCCGCGGGGGCGGTGTCGCAGACGATCCGGGCGGTCGCGTACACGCACGATGGGCGGGCGTCGGCGGCGGCCTCCCAAGCGTTGGACGTCGTACCGCCCGCCCAGCCGACGATCATCCAGGTCGACGGCCGGACGGTGACCGGCACGTTTGACTTGGCGTCGGCGGTGTACGTGACGTACCTGACCGCGGACGGGACGGCGAAGACGGCGGCGGCCACGCTCTCGCTCACGGGCACGTGGACGTTCGTGGTGCCGGGTGACGGCATCTCGGGCCCCATTAGCGCGGTCGCGGTGGATAAGGCGGGCAACACATCAACCCTCGCGCTGGGTCAGGTGACGCTGCCCCGGCCGACGGTCGGGCTGAGCGCGGCGTCCGTCAAGCCCGGTGCCACGATCACCATCGTGGGCCAGGACTGGGTCGCGGGTGAACAAGTCGCGGTGACGGTCAACTCCCAGCCGGTCGGCGGGGGGACGTACGTCGTCGGCGACGACGGGACTCTGCCCACGCTCACCTACACCGTACCGACGGGTCTCCCCGCGGGTACGTACACCGTCGTCGTGACGGGTACGGCCTCTGGCCCGGTCACCGCCACCTTCGTGGTGACGGGTCCGACCGGCTCGGGCGGCGTGACGGCCCCGACCGGTGGTGAAGCCGGGAGTCCGGCGGTAGCGTGGTTGGCGCTCGTCCTCCTCGGTGTCGCCGGGCTTACGGGAGCCCGCCGTCGGGCCACCGACCAACTGGCTCCCCATCTGACAAGGTGAGACAGTCTGAAAGGTGCACCTAGGCAACCGGTTTCGCCCGCCCGGCGACGTACCCCCCGAGGAACTGGAGCGGCAGGAAGAGTACGAGGGCCAGCATCGGGACGTGCCAGTTGCCCGCCACGGTGTGGAGCCAGCCGAAGCCCCAGGGGCCGAGGCTGGCGATCGCGTACGCCATCGGCTGGACGAAGCCCGACATCGCGATTGAGCCGCGCGTACTGCGGGTACGAAGGTTGATCATTGTTAGTACCCACGGGTAGAAGCAATCGCCGATGCGCGAGAGCAGGATCCAGGCCAGGGTGGCGGAGCCGGGGGCGACCGCGAGGGCGGTGAAGCTCACCGCGTACGACGCGAAAAAGACGGCGGGCAACACCCAGGTCCGTTTGGCGCGCGCGGTCAGGAGGGGCGTGACGAGGGTCCCGGGGAGGGACCCGGCGGCGAAGATGGCGAGGTACAGCGCGGCGCGTTCCGTGGACACCCCGGCGTCGCGCAGGACGCGCGGGAACCAGGCGAACAGGGTGTAGCCGAGGAGCGAGTTGACCGCGAGTGCCAGCGTGAGCGCCCAGGCGACCGGGGTTTTCCACAGCGGTTGGGTGAGGCGCGGCGCGGCGGCGACGGTGGTACGGGGGTCGAGGCGGCGCTTGATCGCCGCCAGGCGCTGGCCGGCCCGGTCGGCGGAGAACACGACGAAGAGCCAGGGGATGACGCCGATGAGGCCGAGGACGGCCCAGATTCCGAGGGAGAACCGCCAGCCGGTGCGTTCGGCGAGGCTGAGGATCGTGAGGGGGGGCAGGCTCGTGGAGATCGTGGCGAAGAAGGTGTAGAGCGCGGTCACCGCCGAAACCCGGTCGGGGAAGTACTTTTTGATCAGTGGCGGTGTGATGACGTTGCCCATCCCGGCGCCGGTGAGGGCGGGGATGGTCCAGATGATGAACCACACGGGAGAGGGAGCGAACGCCCGGGCCGCTTCGCCGACCACCGAGATGAGCAGGGAGACGATCATCATGGCTTCCAGTCCGTACCGGCGCCCGAGGGCGGGCGTGACCGCGCCGAAAACCGCGAAGCTGAGGGGTGCGGCAAGGCCGATGAGCTGTTCGTGGGACTCCGTGAGCGGGATGTCCTGGTTGATCAGCCCGGTGATCGGTGAGACCACCGCGACCATGATGCGGGCGTTGAGGGCGACGACAAGGAGCCCGGCCAGGGCGACGAGGCGTCCGCGCCAGGGTGACGCGGCAGAGCGGGGTAGTTCAGTAGGCATGGGCGAGGCAGGTCGTGGTGTCGGTGGTCGTCCGATGAGGTTACCTGCCACATCTGCCCCGAGGCCGCCCGTGCAGACTATTGCCAAAATCCCTACAGTGACTGCGCGAATTCCGGGCACCAATCTGTTAGCGTGAAGGCATTATGACTGACAATGAGTTCACGCCGGACGAGTTGGCGATGATCCAGGCGTACGCCGACGAAGCGGAACGCGGCTACGATGTGACCAGACTGAAACGCCGGGGCGGTCGGCTTGGCCTAGCAGGTGAGTCCGGCGAGTACGGTCCCGGCCACGAGCCAGGGTCCGAAGGCGAACTGTCGTACTCGTTTGACCAGGGAAAACGCAATGCCGAGCAGGCAGGCGGCGATG
>JAIRVA010000152.1 GCA_031254155.1 Propionibacteriaceae bacterium | reverse complement strand
AGGCCAATCTCCTGGCCGGCCGCCTGCAGCGCAGCCCGGCGGCGACGTTCCGCTCGCTGGTGGCCGACGCCGGTACGCCGGGCGTCACGGTCGCGCGGTTCCTCGCCATCCTGGAGTTGTACCGTTCGGATCTGGTGGTGTTCGAGCAGCTCGACCCGCTGGCCGAGTTGGTCATCCGGTGGGTGGGGGCGGCGGTGGAGGAGGTTGAGGTGTCCGACGAGTACGATAGGGCCACCGGAGAGGAGACTGGTGATTGACGCCGAGATCGAGGCACTGCTGATACTCGCCACCGAGCCGCTCAGCGAGGTGGAGCTGGCGAGGGCCCTGGACCAGCCCGAGGCGGTGGTACGAGAGGCGCTCGCGCGTCTGGCCGCCTTCTACGACGAGACGGGCCGGGGTTTCGAGCTGCGCCACGTCGGCGGCGGGTGGCGGTACTACACGCGCCCGGAACACGCCGAGGTCATCGCCCGGAGCGTGCTCGAAGGCCAGCACGGCCGGCTGACGCAGGCGAGCCTGGAGACGTTGGCGGTCATCGCGTACCTCCAGCCCATCTCGCGGGGCCGGGTCTCCGCAGTCCGGGGAGTGGGCGTCGACGGCGTCGTCCGGACCCTCATCGCCCGTGGTCTCGTCGCCGAGGCGGGCCGTGACGAGGCGAGCGGGGCCGGACTCCTGGCGACGACACCGTTTTTTCTCGAGCGGATGGGGCTCGGGGAGCTGGCAGACCTGCCGCCCCTCGCCCCGCGGCTGCCGGACGCCTCCCTGCTCGACGACGAACTGACACGGCTGGCGAACCCGCCGGCCGCACCCCCGGCCGAAGGAGTGGATGATGGCAACTGATGAAGGCGTACGACTGCAGAAGGTCCTGGCCGCCGCCGGGCTCGCCTCGCGGCGCGGGGCCGAGGAGATGATCACGGACGGCCGGGTCGAGGTCAACGGGCGCCTGGTGACCGAGCTTGGTACCCGGGTCGATCCGGTGACGGACGTGATCCGCGTCGACGGTTCCCGGATCCCGCCGCAGCGGGACCACGTGTACCTCGCCCTCAACAAACCGCGGGGGGTCGTCTCGACCCTTGACGACCCGCAGGGCCGCCCCACGGTCAAGGAGTTCCTGCCCCGCAAGGCTGGCCGGCTGTTCCACGTGGGCCGGCTCGACGCCGACACCGAAGGGCTGCTGATCCTCACCAACGACGGGGACTTCGCCCAGCGGCTCAGCCACCCATCCTTCGAGATTGACAAGGAATATCTCGTCGAGGTGGCCGGTGCGATGGACGGCCAGGCGCTCAAGGACCTGGCGAAGGGGGTCAGCCTCGAAGACGGGTTTATCCAGCCGGACAAGGTCAAACTTGTCAGCCGGACGGGGTCGAAGACCATGATCCGGCTGACGCTGCACTCCGGGCGGAACCGCGTGGTCCGCCGCCTGCTGGAGGCGGTCGGGTACTCCGTCGAGCGGTTGGCCCGCCTCCGGGTCGGGCCGATCCGGCTGGGCAATCTGAAGATCGGCGAGACCCGGGACCTCACCGCCGCCGAACTCGGGGCGCTGTACGACCAGGCCGGTCTGTGAGATGTCTCAGAGTTGTCTTAGACCGGTTGGGTAACATAGGGATGTTTGATTCGCCGCTGGGCCGTTGCCCAGGCGGGCCACGAGACGAAGGATGAACAATGACACGTAAGTCGCTGATCCGGGTCATGGGCTGTGTGACGGCGCTGGGGGTGACGCTGACGCTGGCGTCGTGCTCCGGCCCCGGGACGACGACGACGCCGGCTCCGGCACCGACCGCGACGACCGCGGTGGCCACCCCCACCCCGACCGATCCCGTCGCGTCGGACCTGCCGACTGCTCCCGTGGCGGCGAACCTGGATGACATTACGGTGACCGGCGGGATCGGCGAGTCACCGACCGTCACCGTCCCCTTCCCCTGGACGGCTGACATCACGCGGACCAAGGTCCTCGTGCCCGGTGACGGGATGACGGTCCCGGAGAATGGTCTCGTCGAGATCAACTATTACGGCGTCAACGCCCGGACGGGCGAGAAGTTCGACGACTCGTACTCCCGCGGCTCGTCCGTCAGCATGTCGCTCGCCAACACCATCCCCGGTTTCGGCAAGGGTCTGACCGGCCAGCAGGTCGGCTCGCGCGTGCTGGTCGCGATCCCCGGTACGGACGCGTACGACCCGAGCGGCGGCCAGACTGGCGCCGGCATTGAGGTCGGCGACACGCTCCTCTTCGTCGTGGACATTCTGCGGACCTCGGTCACCGGCCCGGCGGGCGAGACCCAGCCGGTGACGGACACGTCCTTGCCGACGGTGTCCGGCGATCTGGCGGCCCCGGTGGTCACCATCGCCTCGGGCGCGACCCCGCCGGGCGCGACGGCGTCGGAACTGCTCGTCAAGGGTGCGGGTCCCGCCGTGGAGTCCACCGACGGGATCTACGTGAACTACGCCGAGTACCTCTGGGACGGCACGCTTGTCCGTACAACGTACGGTAGCTCCCCGCTGACCGGCCTGCTGTCAAACACCTTGAAGGCGTGGCAGGGCGCGCTCGTCGGCCAGACCGTCGGTTCCCGCCTGCTGATCGTGGGGACCCCGGAGGACACCTATCCGATCGGCAACGACAAGGTTGGGATCGCCCAGGGGTCCACGATGGTGTACGTCATCGACATCCTCTACGCCGCGCCGCAATGGTGGTCCGCGTAGGAAAGGCCTCAATCGCTGTAAGATTGGGCGGAGCGCCCGCTTCCGGGGCCAGGAGACGAAAGTAAGGTAGACATGACGCGCAAAGCGGTGAGCCAGGTTGTGGGCTGCGTACTCGCGCTGGGGGTGACTCTGGCGCTGGCGTCGTGTTCGGACCCGGGGACGACCGGGACGCCGACGCCGACGGTGACACCCACCGAGGCGACGGCGGCGGCGACCCCCACCACCCCGGTCGCGACGGAACTGCCCGTCGCACCGACACCGACCGTTTCGATCACGGCGTCGGCGAGCCTGGATGCCATCACCGTGAGCGGCGCGTACGGTGAGGCGCCGACCGTGACCGTACCCTCGCCGTGGGCCATCGACGCCACCCGGACCAAGGTCCTCGTGCAGGGCGACGGTGCCACTGTGCCCGACACTGGCATTGTCGAAATGAACTACTACGGCGTGAATGCCCGCACGGGTACGTTGTTCGACGAGTCCTTCTCGTCCGGTTCGTCCGTCGCGATGTCGCTGGCCGGCACGATTCCCGGTTTCCAGAAGGGTCTGGCCGGCCAGCAAGTCGGTTCGCGGGTGCTGATCGCCATTCCCGGCGCCGACGGGTACGACGCGAACGGTGGCCAGAGCAGTGCCGGTATCGAGGTTGGCGACACGCTGGTCTTCGTGGTCGACATCGTGAAGACCTCGGTCACGGAACCGACCGGCGCGGCCCAGGAGGTGAGTGACGCTTCCCTGCCGACCGTGACGGGCGACCTGAACGCGCCGGTGGTCACCATCCCGTCGAAGCAGGACCCGCCCGCGGCGTCGGTCACCCAGCTATTGGTCAAGGGCGATGGCCCCGTCGTCCAGGCAACCGACGCGGTCTACGTGAACTACGCCGAATACGTCTGGAAGTCGGGCAAACTCATCCGCAAGACCTACGGCTACACCCCGATGCAGGGCCTGCTCTCCGCGACCCTGCCGGGCTGGCAGTCCGCCCTTGTCGGCCAGACCATCGGTTCGCGCGTCATGCTCGTCCTGACGCCGGCCGACTCCTACCCCGACGGCAACCCGAAGATGGGCATCGACGCCGGTTCCACGATGGTCTACGTCGTCGACGTCCTGTTCGCCGGACCGCAGTGGTGGTCGACGTCGTCCTAGACGAGCCACGGCTCCCGCGGCAGGCGGGCCGGGTTAAAGCGGCGTACGAGGGTCATCAGGTCGACGGGTTCGTCCGCGGCCGCGAGCCCCAGTGAGTGGGCCAGCCGCGAGAGCAAACCGGGAAGGGTGAGCCCGGCGTCCAGCAGCCCCGTGAGCGATTGGGCCCGGTCGCGCTTCGCCAGCCGCGTACCGTCCGCCGCGAGAACCAGGGGTATGTGCAGGTACGACGGGACGGGGAACCCCAGTTGCGTGGCCAGCCAGGCCTGGCGGGGGGCGGACTCCAGGAGGTCGTCGCCCCGGACCACCTGGTCGATGCCCTGGAGGCCGTCGTCCACCACGACGGCGAAGTTGTACGCGAACACTCCGTCGGCCCGCCGGACGACGAAGTCGTCGACGAGACCGGCGTACCGGCCCCACAACTCATCGTGAACCATCAGCTCCGCCGCCCCGGCGTCGACCCGGAGCGCCGGGGGCCGGACCCGGCGTAGCCGGTCGCGGGCCGCGGCCGTGAGGTTCCGGCACGTCCCCGGGTAGCGTGGCGTGGTCCCGTGCGGCGCCCGGGTGGCCGTCGCAACCTCCTTGCGGGAGCAGAAGCACTCGTAGACCAGCGGGGCAAGCCGGGCGAGCGCGGCTTCGTACAGGTCCGTCCGGTCGCGCTGGCGGACGACCTCGCCGTCCCAGGTGAGGCCGAGGCGGGTGAGATCGGCGAGCTGGCGCCGGACAATGGCGTCGGCGTCGGGCAGACGGGGCCAGTCGAGGTCCTCGACGCGGACGATGAAGCCCCGCGCCGAAGCGCGGGCGGCCAGCCAGGCGACGAGTGCCGTCCGAAGGTTGCCGAGGTGCAGGTCGGCGCTCGGCGTCGGGGCAAATCGGCCGGACATGGTGTGGACACCCACCTTTTCTGGTCACGCAATGGTTTACTGGTGACATCGTAGTCGAGAGGAACGGGTGGCGGCGCGGAATTCGGAACGCTTGCTGAACCTGGTGATCGCCCTGCTGGCAACCCCCAGGTACTTGACCTATGACCAGATTCGCGACCGGGTGGAGGGCTACCAGGCGGCCAAGACCGATGATGCTTTCCGGCGGATGTTCGAGCGGGACAAAGAGGATTTGCGGGGGATGGGGATCGCCGTTCTCGTCGGACCCTCGGCCGAGTCGTCCGGAGAGGCCGACGGCTACCGCATCCGGCCCGATGACTTCTATCTGCCCGCGATCCACCTGACGCCCGCCGAATCGACCCTGGTCGGACTCGCCGCCTCGGTGTGGAGCGAACCGGCGCTGGCCGGCGACGTCGACCGGGCCATGACCAAGCTGCGGACGGTCGGGGAGCCGGTCAGTACGGAGGGGCTCCGGTTCCTCACCCCGCGCCTCGCGGCCCGCGAGCCGGCCTTCCCGGTGTTATGGGAGGCGCTGCTCGCCCGGCAGGCCGTTGAGTTCACGTACCATGGCCGCCCGCGGGTGGTGGAAGGCTGGCGCCTGATCCTGCGGTCGGGGGCGTGGTACCTGCTGGGGCGTGACCGCGGGGTGGGAGTCCGCATGTTCCGGGTCTCCCGGATCGAGGACCGGCCCCGGCGGGCCGGCGAGCCCGGCGCGTACACCCTGCCGGCAACGGACACCATTGACGAGCGGGCAAAGTCTCTGGAGCCCGCCCCGCCCGTGGCCACAGTGGTTGTCGCGCTCCGGGAGTCGGCGGCGGGCGACTTGCGGCGGCGGGGCACACCGGCCGGCGTCGCCACGCCGGAGGGGTACGAGGCGGTCGCGGTCCCGTACGCCCTGGTGGACGAGGTCGCCCGGGCCATCGCGGCCGCCGGTCCCGACGCGCTCGTGCTCGAGCCGGGTGACGTCCGGGACCGCGTCCTCGCCCACCTGCGGGCGGTGGCGGGGGGCGGGTCATGAGTACCTCCATCGCGCAGGTGGCCCGGCTGCTCACGGAAATCCCGTACATCGAGGCCCACCCGGGGATCACCCTGGCCGAGGTCGCCCGCGTCTTCGCGGTCCCGCCCGCCCAGGTCCGCAAGGACGTGCTCGTGGCGATCTACTGTGGGTTGCCGGGCGGCTATCCCGGTGACCTGATTGATGTCGACCTTGATCTCATGGATGACGAGGGGGCGTTGTACCTCACCAATCCGACCACGCTGGACCGGCCCCTGCGGCTGACGGTCGCGGAGGCCGCCAGCCTGCACCTCGCGCTGCTGGCCGTCCGCTCGCTCGTCGATGGCGGTACGGCGGCCACCATCGACGGGATCATCTTGAAGATCGCCGACCCGGCGGCGTCGAGCGTCGAACTCCGGTTGAGCGCGGGCGACGAGGCGGTCCGCCGGGTGGTGGGCCGCGCCATCGTCGACGCCGAGCGGCTGGAACTGGTCTACGACGGGGCGAGCCGGGGGGTCACGACCCGGCCCCGGGTCGATCCGGCGGCGCTGTTCGTCCGCCAGGGGGCGGCGTACCTGACGGCGTTTAGTGTCGACCGCGGCGACTGGCGGACGTACCGGCTGGACCGCGTCGTGGCGGCCCGGCCCACGGGGGAGAGTGCCGGGGCCCACGGCGCGCCGCCCGACCCGGAGGGCTGGGCGAAGAGCCTGGCGGGCAGCGTGACCGCCCGCCTGACGCTCACTGACGAGGCGCGGTGGGTCGCCGAGTATTACCCGACAAGTTCGCAGGTGACAAGGGCAGACGGGCTCACTGAGGTCGAGTTGCCGGTCATCAGCCCGGCCTGGCTGGTCCGTCTCCTGCTGAGTCTGGGCGACACGGTTCGGGCCGTCGAGCCGCCCGCCTACGCCGAGGCGGCCCGCGACCGGGCCCGGCAGGCGCTGGCGGCGTACGAGGCCCTCGGCCTGGCACGCGGCAATGCGGGCTGATGTAGTACGATCATGCGAGTATCCGCCACACCGAAAGGCAGGACCATGCGTATAGAAAACGCGACGACCACCTTGGTGGTCAATCCGACGGCGGGCCGGGGGCGGGCGCTGAAGATTCTGCCAAAGGTGGTGAACGAGTTGCTGCGCGGGTTGCCGGAGGGCAGCCTCAAGGTCCGCCAGGCGAACACGTTCGATGATGCGCAGGCGTTTTGCCGGGAGGCGGTCGAGACCGCGCGTCTCACGCCCGACGCACGCGACTGCCTG